>JBBEBG010000040.1:62817-97050 GCA_040882465.1 Gemmatimonadota bacterium | reverse complement strand
GGCCCGGTCGCCGCGAGCGCGGCGCCGGGCCCTTCCGATCTGCAACGACCGCGCGACGCGTCAGTTCTTCGTGTAGGTCAACGTCGTCGTGGCCGGCGCTCCGCCGCCGCGTCCCGGCGCCGTCGTCTCCACCACAAGCTGGCCCTGGGCGTTCAGCGAGAGGGCCATGACGGTGTTCCCCACCTGCCCCTGGGTCGTGATCACGAGCCGCCCGCCATCCCAGGCGGCGGTCGAGGTCTGTTCGATGGACTGGCCACCGAAGCTCAGGGTGTTGGTGCTGGGGGATCCGTCGAGATTGTAAACGGAACTGATCGCGGTCCCGCCCAGGGTCCGCGCGACTGTGAGGGTATTCGCCGTCTGGGTGATCGTGGCGGTCATCCCGAGACCTCCACCTCGGCCGCCGCCTCGGCCGCCGCCAGCCCCGCCGGCACCCCCGGCCGGAGCCGTCGAGGTCCACGTCCCCGAGAAGTCGGGCGCCTGCGCGGAAAGGTCCGCGAAGCTCAGCATCGTGGCGAGCGCGCTCGCCAGTACCACTGCACCTTTCATGGAACTCCCTCCGAAAAACAAAGGCGGTGAGACCCGCCGCCAGGGGGAGGCCGCGGGTGGCGCCGGCCTCCTGATTTCCAACCTCCACCCGTTAACTAAGACACGCTCCTCTGCGTCAGTGCTCAAGAAGGGACCGGGGGGGAGGATCGACAGTCGTCGTCGCCATGTCCGCGGTCGATCCGCGATTCGATTCGGGTCACGAACGCCGTGGGACCCGGACCCGAGCTCACCCGGGCGCCATCTCCCCATCCTCCCAGCTTGTCTTGCCGCGCCGCCCGATTTTCGGTTTATCTTCGGTATCCCATGCCGAACACCCCCTACGTCGAGCTCCACGCCCACTCGGGGTACTCCTTCCTGGACGGTGCCTCGCACCCCGAGGAGCTCGTGCTGCGCGCGAACGAGCTGGGATATGCCGCCCTCGCGCTCACCGACCACGACGGGCTCTACGGGGCAATGGAATTCGCCCGGGCGGCCCACGAGGAGGGGATCCAGCCGATCACGGGCGCGGAAGTCACGGTGCGGGAGTGTGGATTCCGGGGGGGAAACGACGCGCCCACCGATGACCACGGTCACCATCCCGTCCCCGCCTCCTCTTCCCGCCCCGACGAGCCCCCGAACCTCTTCCACCTGACCCTCCTCGCCGAGACGCCGGAGGGGTACGCAAACCTCTCCCGCCTCCTGACCCAGGCGCACCGAACGAGCCCGCGGGGCTCCCCCTCCCTCCCCCTCGATCTCCTCCTCGAGCGGAACGCCGGGCTGATCCTCCTCACCGGCTGCCGCCGGAGCCCCCTCCTGCGCGCCCTCGAGGATTCGACCGCCACGGGAGAGGCGTTCGCCCGCCTCCTCCTGGGCGCCTTCGGTCCGAACCGCCTCTTCGTCGAGCTCCAGGAGAACAGGGTGCGCGGCGACGCCGAGCGGACGCGGCGGCTGACCCGTCTCGCGGACCGGATGGAGATCCCCGTCGTGGCCACGGGGAACGTCCACTACCACCGGAAGGAGCGGCACCCCCTCCAGGATGTCCTCGCCTCGATCCGCCACCGGAACACCCTCGACTCCTCTCACGCCGTCCGCCGCCCCAATGCCGAGTTCCACCTCCCTACCCCCAAGGAGATGGCGCGTCGCTTCGCCTCCCGTTCCGACGCCCTCGCGAATACGGTACGGATCGCGGAGCGCTGTGCCGCCTTCGATCTCACGGAGGATCTCGGGTATCGCTTCCCCGACTTCGAGGGAAGCGAACGGGGGAGCGCGATGGAGATCCTGACCGCGGTCACTCACGCGGCGCTCGACGCGCGTTATCCCGTGGGACCGGGAAGCACACGGAAGGAGCGCGAACGCCGCGCCGAAGCGGAGCGCCGCCTCGAGCTCGAGCTGTCCCTGGTCGGCCGCCATAAGTTGGGCGGCTTCTTCCTCGTTTACCGCGATATCATGGAGCTCGCGAAGGAGGTGGGGGCACAAGTGCGGGGATCGGCCCCGCGCGCGACTTCCGGGCTCCCCCCGGGACGCGGAAGAGGTTCCTCCGTCTCCTCCGTCATCTGCTACCTGATCGGGCTCTCCCATGTGGATCCCGTGGAGGCGAACCTCTTCCTCGGACGTTTCCTGAACGAGGCGATGGGCTCGGTCCCGGACATCGACCTCGACTTCCCGCGCGACATCCGGGAGAAGCTGATCCTCGCGGTCTACGAGAAATACGGGCACGACCACACCGGGCTCGTGGCCATTTTCCCCACCTATCGGCTCCGCTCCGCGGTGCGCGAGGTCGGGAAGGCGCTCGACCTCCCTCCAGGCGATCTGGAAAAGATCGCGAAGCTCGCCGAGCACCGGTCCGCCGCTGGACTTCGGGAGGATCTGGCCGGGATTCCCGGGTTCAAGGAAAAGCTCGAGAGCCGCCCCTGGACCCTCTTCCTCGAGCGGGTGGAGGAGATCGGGGGGCTCCCCCGCCACATCTCCCAGCACGTCGGGGGGATGATCGTCTCGAGCCGCCCCCTCCTGGAGATCGTCCCCCTCGAGCCGGCGGCGATGGAGGGACGCTTCCTCTGCCAGTGGGACAAGGACTCCTGCGACGACGCGGGCTTCATCAAGATCGACTTTCTCGCCCTCGGGATGCTCTCCCTGGTGGAAGAAGCTGTGGATCTCATCGCGGAGCGGGGGACGGCGCATCGGGTCGCGGAGAGGGTGGCGCGGGAGGTGGAAGCGCGCCGCGCGAAGCCGATCCCCCTCGCCGGAGACGCCCCGGACCTCTCGCGAATCGACCTCGCGGATCCCGAGATCTACCGGCGGATCCAGGAGGGAGACACGGTCGGGATGTTCCAGGTCGAAAGCCGGGCGCAGATCCAGATGCTCCGCCGCACCCTTCCCGCGAACCTCGAGGAACTGGCGGTCCAGGTCGCGATCGTCCGTCCCGGGCCGATCGTCGGAGGAGCCGTGAACCCCTACGTCCGCCGCCGGGAGGCGCAGCGCGCGGACCCCGCATACCGGATCCCTTACGACCATCCCCTCCTCGAAAACGCGCTCGCGGAGACGCTCGGGGTCGTCATCTATCAGGACCAGGTCCTCCAGGTCTGCCGGGACTTCGCCGGGTTCAGCGATGGTCAGGCGGAGTCGCTCCGCCGCGCGATGAGCCGGAAACGCTCCAAGGAGGCGATGCGCGGACAGTGGGAGGCCTTTCGGGAGGGGGCGGCGGCCCGCGGCGTGGACGAGGAGACCGCGAAAACCGTCTTCAAGCAGGTGGTGGCCTTCTCCGAATTCGGCTTCCCCAAGTCGCACGCCGCCGCCTTCGCTCTCCTCGCCTACCAGTCCGCTTGGCTCCGTCACTACTTCCCGACCGAGTATACCGTCGCCCTCTTCAACAACCAGCCGATGGGGTTCTACTCGCTGGACGCGCTGGGGAGGGATGCCCGGCGGAACGGGATCAGGATCCGCCTCCCGGATGCGAACCGGAGCGGAGTCGCCTGCACCGCCGAGGGAGACGACCTCCGCGTGGGGCTCGGCTTCGTCCGGGGGTGGGGGGAGGAGATCGCGACCCGGGTCGTGGAGGAGCGGGACCGGGGGGGCGCCTTCCGCTCTCTCGTGGACTTCCTCCGGAGAACTCCCGTCGCGCTCCGGCGTCCCGCGGTGGAGAATCTCATCTGGGTCGGCGGGCTCGACGGACTCGGGCTCACCCGCCGGGAGCTCCTCTGGCAGACCGGGCTCTGGCTCGGCCCCGACGAAGAGAGGACCCGGGCCTACGGACGCGCGGACGATCCCCAGCTTCCCATCGCTCTGGACGACCCGGACGCCGGGCGCGCCTTCGGGGAACTGGACGACCGGGGGCGGATGGTCGCCGAGTACCGGATGCTCCGCTTCTCGACGGCGCTCCACCCCCTCGGGCTCGTGCGGGACCGGCTTCCCCCGGAAACCACCTCTTCCGACCGGCTTCCGGGGCTTCCCCAGGGGGCGATCGTCACCCTCGCCGGAATCGTCATCGCCCGGCAGCGGCCCCAGACTGCAAAAGGTTATGTATTTGTTCTAATTGAGGATGAGTTCGGTCACATCAATGTGATTGTGAAGCCGAAGATCTACGAGAAATGTCGCTCCGCCGTCCGGATGGAGCCGTTCCTGAAGATCCGGGGAAGGCTTCAGAGGGACGGCGCCACCCTCAACGTGATCGCCCTTGAGGTGGAGGCGCTCCGGACGAATCCTGCGGAAGAGAAGAGGGGCCCGCCGCATCACGCGACGGACCCCTTCGCCTACCTCACCGCTCTGAGACAGAGCCCACCCGGCGTGAAGAGCTTCGGGTAAGCCCCCCTTCGTTCAGGGGACCGCCACCACGGTGAAGGTCACCGTGTCCACCACCGGAGGCGACAGCGGAACGTGGGCCCCGTCCCCGACCACGGCGATCAACCGGTGCTGGCCCGGAGCGACCCCTTCGAAGGTGTACTCGGTCTGCGCGAGCCCCATGTGCGTGATCCCCGCGACTCCCGCCGGAACCGCGACGTCGAGGGGAGTCAGCTCCGCGTCCAGATAGAGATGATGATGCCCGGTGTTCGGGTCCATGATTCCCGCCTGCACGATCTGGAGCCCGGAGACCTCGAGAACCACTTGCACGGTTCCTCCGCGAATGGTGTCACCTTCCTGCGGGCTCGCGAAGGATACGCTATGGGGCCCGGAGGGCGGTGCCGGCATTTCCGCTTCCGCGGACTCCTCCATTCCTTCCATGCCCTCCGACCCGGTCTCTCCGCATCCCGCCGCGAGGAGGACGGTGGTGGCCGCGAGGGCCCAGGATACTCGATGTCTCGACATAACGTGGTTGCCTTGGTTCGAGGATGTGGGGGTGCCGGTAGATGCTATGCGCTCGTCCCGCCGCAATCAACTCCACAGGGGGTGACTGCTGGTCCCTAGGGCTCTCCCGAAACGAACCGAACGCGGCGGATGCCCCCCTGCGTAAGTGTGTACTGCACGTCCCAGATGTCGTCGAACGCCGCCCCGGGCGCCATGAGGATGCGCACGCTGAAGGGCGCGGACGAATCCTCCTGGCCCGCGGTCAGAAGGGCGAGCGCATCCGACACCAGGAGCCCGGTCCACCGAAGGAGCGTCCCCTCCTCAACTTCCGCGCGGACGCCGTCGCCCCCCTCGACCCGCAAACGGAGCCGCTCCGGGAGCACGAACACGCCCGGAATGACGATGGACAGATCGCTCCTCCGATCGGTCTGGAGCCTGAGCTCGGCGACGATCTCGAGTCCGGCGACTCCTTCGGCGGTCTGGGCGAGGAGCGGCGCCCCGTGCCCGAGACCAGCGGTGGCCAGCATCAGGAGGCGGAGCCGCATCGGCGTATCCCGACCCGTCCGAAGAGGCGTGTCAACCAACCGCCACCTCCTTCAGTGCTCGCCTCACGTCCGTCCCGGAAGGTTTCTGGTAGATCCGTAGGTCGAATTGCGGGACGGTGGCGAGGATGTGGTCGAAGATGTCCGCCTGGATCCCTTCGTACGCCGACCATGCGGTGTCCGAAGTGAAGACGTACAACTCGATCGGGAGCCCTTCCGGGCCCGGGGAAAGCTGGCGGACGAGGAGCGTCATCTCCTGGTGGATTCGCGGGTGATGCTTCAGGTACTCGAAGATGTACGCCCGGAGCGTACCAATGTTGGTGAGGCGGCGCCAGTTCGGAACGCGCACTCCTTCCCCGGATGGTCGAGACCGGTTGAACGTCTCGATCTCCTCTCGTTTCCCGCGAATGTAGTCCCCGAGGAGCTCCCACTCCGCGAAGGCCTGGACCTCTTCCTCCTTCAGGAAACGCACCGTGTTCAGGTCCAGGTGAAAAGCCCGCTTGATGCGGCGCCCGCCGGACTCCTGCATCCCCCTCCAGTTCCGGAAGGAGTGCTCCAGGAATTTGTGCGTGGGAATCACCGTGAAGGTCCGGTCCCAATTCTGCACGCGAACGGAGTTCAGGGCGATGTCCACGACGTCGCCGTCCGCGTCGAACTGGGGCATCTCGATCCAGTCCCCCACGCGGATGAGGTCGTTCGACGTGAGCTGGACCCCCGCGACGAGAGAGAGGATCGTGTCGCGAAAAACGAGGAGGAGCACCGCCGTCATCGCCCCGAGCCCCGTGAGAAAGATCAGGGGCGAGCGAGCCATGATCGCCGAGATCACCAGGATGAGCCCCGCCAGGTAGGCGACGATCTTGGCGACCTGGAGGAAGCCCTTGATCGGCCGCTCCCGCGCCCGGGGGAGCTCGGCGTAGATGCGGTGGATGCCGTCGAGCGCCGCTGAGATGGAGAGGACGAGCACGACGACCAAACACGCGAGGAGGACTCTCCGCACCGCGGTCGCGACCGGCGCCGGGAGGCCGGGGATGAGCAGGACGCCGTAATACCAGAAGAGGAGCGGTACGCCCCAAGCCATTCGTTGCGGAAGACGCGCCTCGAAGAAGGCATTGTCCCAAAAGACGCTGCTCTGTTCCGCGAATTTCTCGATGATGCGGAGGATGTAGCGGCTCACGACGCGGTGGAGGATCTCGCCCAGGACGAGGACGGACGCGGCCACGACGATTCCCCCCAAAAGGGGATTCGCGAGGATCCAGTCCTCGAAGGGAGCAAGCAGTGGGTGAAGGTTCATCGGTCCGGTCGGGGGTGACGGGGTGCCCAAGGGCTCGAGAAGCCACGCGATTGAAGGAACCTAGGCCGAGCGGGCGCGAGGGAAAACCCTCGCGCGGTGGGTCGGACGGCGGTGCGCACGCCGCCCTTCGCCTCCTGGGGATCCGGCTCGCCCTGCGGTGCTCTTGCACGTTGGGAGGGCCGTCTCTACTGTGCCATTGGATCGAAACGGAAGCGCGAAACTCAGCGGAGAGGCAGGGATATGTCCTTCAGGGAAAAATCTTGGAAGGTGGTGGGTCCCCTCGCCCTGGCGGTCTTGGTCGCGGGGTGCGCGGCCTCCTCGGCGGCGGAAGGCGGCGCGGCGGCCGCGGCGCCGGTCGCGGTGACTCCCGAGATGATCCAGGCCGGCCGTCTCGTTTTTTCCGGTGCGGGGAACTGTCAGACCTGCCATGGAGCCAATGGCGTGAACGGCCGATTCGGGCCGAATCTCGCGGATTCCGATTGGCTCTGGCTGAACCCCTCCAGCCCTACGCTCGCCCGGGACATCGCAGACCTCGTGCGGCGCGGAATCCCGCAGCCACGCGGGCAGACCCCCATGCCCGCGATGGGTGGCGGCAGCCTTTCGGAAGACCAACTCATGGCCGTCGGCGCGTACGTCGCGTCTCTGAGCCAGTAAGTCTGGGAAGTCGCGCCGCCGCCGGGTTCCGGCCCCTCGGCCGGAGCCCGGTTACGGCGTTATTGACAGGAGGCGGAGAGCCCCTTAGCGTCTACTTGGGCGCGTATCCCAGGGGGGACCCGAAGATCAGTGACACGAGGAGAGGTTCGGGGATCTGAGACGAAGGCGTTCTCGGATCCCTTTTTCTCTGTCCGACGCCTGCGCGATGTGCGAGAGCGGGAAATCTCGCAAGACAGGTGAACGATCGGTACGGCACGTCCGCACCCCGTCTCACCAACAATCACGGAGTACGGAATGCGTACCACGGGAACGGTCAAGTGGTTCAACGACGCCAAGGGTTTCGGTTTCATCACGCCCGAGGACGGCTCGAAAGACTGCTTCGTCCACCACAGCGCGATCCAGCAGGAGGGCTTCAAGTCCCTGACCGAGGGTGAGCGGGTCGAGTTCGACCGGGTGGAAGGGGCCAAGGGCCCCGCCGCCGAGAACGTCACCAAGCTCGGCTGAACGGCGGTCAGTCCTCCGGGACCGGCACCACAGGAAGGCCCTCCGGCTCTGCCGGGGGGCCTTCGCCACTTCCGGCGGGTTCGTCGAAGCCCGGTTCCAGCCAGTCCTCCGCCCAAATTCCGGTTTCGACCAGGTACCGTTGGAGGGAGTCAGCCTCCGCGTTGTGTGCGCCGACCAGCGACCGGCACCGCCCCGCGTATTCGACTAGGTCGGTGGACTCCCGTTCCCACTCGGTGACCGACGCGTTGAACTCCTCCACGAGCTCCAGATAAGAAGGATAAAGCACGCCGGGCACGCCGCGCGGGTCGAGCGACTCGAACCATTCCACCTCGGCCCGGAGCGAATGGGAGCGCATGGCTACGGCCTCGAAGCGCATCGCGATCCGGTCCTGGGTGACGAGGCATGCCGCCACCCGCGCGCGCGTCTCGCGGAGCTCGTCGCGGAGCACCGTGGCGACAGCGACCGGGTCGTTGGCGCGAGAAGCACGTTCCCACGTCGCCAGCCCGGCGATGACGAGTGTCGCTCCGCCCAGGACGATCGCCATTCGGCCGGCACCACTTCTCATTCCACTCTCCCCGGGGAGAAAAAAACGACGCCGCGAGCCACCCCAGGGCGGCCCGCGGCGTCGGATACGGTTGGGCGGAACCGATCAGTACATTCCGCCCATGCCACCCATTCCGCCGCCCATCCCGCCGCCTGCGGGGGCATCCTTCTCCGGGTGCTCGACGATGACGCACTCCGTCGTGAGGAGGAGCCCCGCGATGGACGCGGCATTCTGGAGTGCGGTCCGGACGACCTTCGTCGGGTCAATGACGCCGGCTTCGACGAGGTCTTCGTACACCTCCGTCTGTGCGTTGAATCCGAAGTTCTTCTCCTTCGAGTCGCGGATGGTCGCAACCACGATGGATCCTTCGACGCCCGCGTTCAGCGCGATCTGCCGGACCGGCGCCTCGAGGGCGCGGCGCAGGATGTCCACGCCGACCTGCTCGGCATCGCTCTCCAGCTTCACTTTCCCGAGAGCGGTCTGCGCTCGTAGAAGCGCGACGCCGCCGCCCGGGACGATCCCTTCCTCCACGGCCGCGCGCGTGGCATGGAGCGCGTCCTCGACGCGCGCCTTTTTCTCTTTCATCGCCGTCTCGGTCGCGGCCCCGACGTTGATGACCGCTACCCCGCCCGAGAGCTTCGCGAGCCGCTCCTGGAGCTTCTCGCGGTCATAGTCCGATGTGGTCTTGTCGATCGCGGCGCGGATCTCGTCGATCCGTCCCTTAATCTTCTGCCGTTCCCCCGCGCCGTCCACGATCGTCGTGTTGTCCTTGTCCACGACGACGCGCTTCGCCTGGCCGAGGTCGGAGAGGACCGCGTTTTCAAGCTTAAATCCGAGCTCCTCCGAGATCACCTGGCCACCGGTGAGGACCGAGATGTCCTGGAGCATCGCCTTCCGGCGGTCTCCGAAGCCCGGCGCTTTCACGGCGCAGACCTTGAGCGTCCCGCGGAGCTTGTTCACGACGATCGTCGCGAGCGCTTCCCCTTCCACGTCCTCCGCGATGATCACGAGCGGCCGTCCCATCTGGGCCACCTTCTCGAGGATGGGGAGGAGGTCCTTCATGCTCGAGACCTTCTTGTCGTGAATGAGGATCATCGCGTCCTCGAGCACCGCCTCCATCCGCTCCGGGTCGGTCACGAAGTAGGGCGAGAGGTAGCCGCGGTCGAACTGCATCCCTTCGACCGTCTCGAGCGTCGTCTCGAGACCCTTCGCCTCCTCGACCGTGATGACCCCGTCCTTCCCGACCTTCTCCATGGCGTCGGCGATCAGCTCGCCGACCTCCGAGTCGGAGTTGGCCGAAATCGTCCCGACCTGCGCGATCTCCTTCTTCCCCTTCGTCTCGACGGAGAGCTTCTTCAGCTCCTTCACCACATGCTCGACGGCGCGGTCGATTCCGCGCTTGATCGCCATGGGATCGCTTCCGGCGGTGACGTTCTTCAGCCCCTCCGAGAAGATCGCCTGCGCGAGCACGGTGGCGGTCGTCGTGCCGTCCCCGGCGATGTCGGAGGTCTTGGTCGCGACCTCCTTCACCATCTGAGCGCCCATGTTCTCGACCGGATCTTCCAACTCGATCTCCTTCGCGACCGACACCCCGTCCTTCGTCACCGTCGGGGCACCGAACTTCCGGTCGAGGACCACATTCCGCCCCTTCGGGCCGAGCGTGACCTTTACCGCCTGGCTCAGCTTGTCCACACCGGCCTTGAGCCGGGCGCGAGCATCTACATCAAACCTCAAGTCCTTCGCGGCCATCGGTGGGTTCTCCTTACGAAGCGGTTCAGCCGTCGATGACGGCGAGAATGTCGGACTCACGGAGGATCAGGTATTCCTCTCCGTCCACGGTCACCTCGGTCCCGGAATATTTTCCGTAAAGGACGGTGTCCCCCTCTTTCACGTCGGGGGCCAGGCGGGCGCCCTCGTCGGAGAGCTTCCCCGGGCCTGCCGCGATGACTTTCCCCTGCTGCGGCTTCTCCTTCGCGGTGTCCGGGATGTAAAGCCCGCCGCGGGTCTGTTCCGCCTCGGCGAGAGCCTGAACGACGACTCGGTCGGCCAGGGGACGGACCTTCGTGCCACTCTTCTTCGCCATAGTTGTTCCTCCGTGCTCCTCTTCGATGATTAAGGGCTCCAAACGGGCCTCGCACTCGTGTTAGCACCCGAACAGAGAGAGTGCTAACAACCCGCACCCAATGTAGGCGAGAGTCGTTGGGCGTCAAGGGCCGACCGGGAGCGACGGGCGTGCCGAGATTGGCCTGGAGAGGGGATTTTCGGAGGCCCCGTAGAGGGTTTCTGGGGGGGGGTGCGTGGGCTTCCCCGGGGCTCCGTCCGGGTTGTTCCCCTTGGAGGGGCGGCTTAGTTTCCCGCCTCTCGAAGTGTCGTCCGCCAGAGCCCTCGGACCGGAGCCCGAAAGCCCCCGAACATGCGGGAGTATTACGACCTCCTACGGTCCACGAGTAGGACCTTCGCCGTCGGAATCGAGGCACTTCCCCGGGGGCTTCGCGACAGCGTCACCCTCGCCTACCTCGTTCTCCGCGTCGCCGACTATTTCGAGGACTCCCCGACCCTCGCCCCCTCCGAAAAGCGACGGCTCCTCGACGGGTGGGCCCGCCTCCTCGATGGCGCCGTGGGAGCCGGGGCAGGGATCGAGGCTGCGGAGCTGGCGAGAGCGGTGGCTTCGGCCGACGCGGCCCTTCCCGACCGCCGCGCTGCCCTCGAGGCCGAGGGAATTCTCGCGGGACTGCGGGCGGTCCCTCCCGTCCCTCAGGAGATCATCCGGCGGCACACGGCCGCCACCACCCGCGGGATGGCGCATTGGATCGGCCGCGGAGACGACTTTCCGGATGAAGCCGCGCTCGACGCCTACATGTTCGAGGTTGCGGGGCGGGTCGGGCTCCTCCTCACCGACCTCTTCCTCGCGCACCATCCACCCCTCGCGGCGAAGCGGGAGGAGCTCGAAGCGGTCGCCGTCACCTTCGGACTCGGACTTCAGACGGTCAACGTGATCCGCGGGCTCCACGAAGACCCGCATCGCGGCTGGACCTACGTGCCGCGCGATGTCCTGGGGAACGCCGCCGAACCCCGCGACCTCCGGCACCTCTCACGCGCCGAAAAGGAGCGGATCCTCGCCTTCCTCGTGCGCAAGGCGGCCCGCCACGTCGCGGACGGCTTTCGATACTGCCAGATCCTCCCCAGGTCGGCGCGGGGAATCCGCATCTTCTGCATCGTGCCGGCGCTTCTCGCGTCGCGGACGGCCGAGGCTTCTCTGGAGGATCTCGAGGTCTTCGACACACCCGTGAAGGTGAGCCGCCGCGACGTGCGAAGGATCATCCTGGAGACGCGGCTTCGGTTTTATTCGAATCGCTGGCTCGAGGGAGAAAGGGAGAGGGTCCTCGCGCTGGCGGCCCATCGGGGCCAAGCAGCAAGACCGACCCCTCAGGCGCCGCCGTCGAGGTAGCGACCCGCGAGCGTCAACCCCACGAGGGTGAGGTGTGGCTCCAGGTGCCGCACGGTGCGGGAGTGCGGCGCGACGAGGCCGGCGTACCCGCCCGTCGCCACGACCCGCGCCTTCGGCCGCTCCCACTCGGAAAGGATCCTCCCGACAATTCCATCGATTGCGTCCACGGCCGAATAAAAGAGGCCACTCCGCAAGCAGCTTTCGGTGCGCCGACCGATCACGCGGTCCGGGGGGGAAAACTCGACGCTGGGAAGCTTGGCGGTTCTCTCCCCGAGCCACTCCTGCCCTGCCTGGATCCCGGGCGCGATGACACCCCCCACAAAGGTCCCCTCCCCGCCGATACAGTCGAAGGTGGTGGCGGTGCCGAGATCCACGACGACGGTGTCCTCGCGGTAGAGATGATGGGCGGCGAGAGTGTTCGCGATTCGGTCCGCGCCCACCGTCCGGGGCTCTTCGACCTCGAGGCGGATCGGAAGCCGGTCGGCGCCCTCCAGGAAATGAACCTGTCCCTCGGACACGCCGGCGAGGGTTCGGCGAAGGATCTCGGCATGCGCGGGGACAACTGACCCCACGACAATCCGGGTCAACTCCTCCATGTCGCGCCCAGCGTCGCGGAGAAAGCCCCGAAAGAGGAGGAGGAGCTCGTCAGAGGAACGTGGAACCGGCGTCGCGTAACGCCAATGCGCCTCGACATCGAGGGAGTCGGGCTGGAAGAGCCCGATGACCGACTCGGTATTTCCAACGTCGATGGCGAGGTGCATCACTCCCCTCCCTTGATCGTCCGATCCCGGTTGAAGGCATGGAGCGCGAGCGATCCGTCCTCGAGGTCGAGGCGAACACTCCCCGATCGCACGCGAAGGGCCCGCCCGTCCGACGCGACCAGCTCCAGCGACCCGTCTTTGGAGACGCCCCGAGCGATCCCCCGGATGCCATTTTCGAGGTGGACCGGGCGCCCGGTGAGGCAGTCCCGCGCCTCCCATTCCGCACGCAGGCGCCCGGCGAGCGAACGCGGAGCGGGGCGCGCCCAATGCCCGATCTCGCCGACGAGGACGCGGGCGAGCGAAGGTTCCCGTACCGCCCCGCCCGCGACCTCTTCCAGGAACGCGATGTTCGGAGCGAGCTCGTCAGGGACTCCGCTCAAAGGGCGGCGCAGGTTTACCCCGATTCCCACGACGATCCCATCGCGCCCATCCCCCGCCGCCTCGCACAGAATTCCCGCCACTTTTTGGTCCCCGAAGAGAAGGTCGTTGGGCCATTTCAGGGACACGGGAAGCGGAGAAAAGCGCTCGAGTGCGCGGGCAGCGGCCACCCCCACCGCGAGCGGAAGGACATTCGCGGCACCTCCCTCACCCGCGAGGAGGATCGACATCCAGAGTCCTGAGTCGGGCGGAGAGTGCCATCCCCTCCCGCTTCGCCCCCGACCGCGCGTCTGGGCTCCCGCGATCACCGTCGTGAGGGGTGGGGCGCCACCATCGGCGAGGTTGCGGAGACGGTCGTTCGTCGAGGGGATGACACCGGCGAGCTCGAGAGCGGGGACACCGAGCTCGCCCGCCCAGGCTTCGACCTCCCGTCCCCGCCAGGCCGACGGCACTTCTCCGCGCCGGATCGAGGTCACGCGACGCCCCCCCGGGGCGCCTCGCCCTCCGGGCGCCCCTCATCTCCGGCAAGAGCCAGCCGCAGGGAAAGGTCCACGGAGCGCACTGAATGGGTGAGCGCCCCGACGGAGATCCAAGCCACGCCGGTTCGCGCCACGCCCGGGACCCGATCCAGCGTCATGTTTCCGGAGGCCTCGAGCTCGGGGCGGGGAGCGGGCCATCGGGAGACGCGGGCCACTGCGTCTCGCAGATCCACTTCACTCATGTTGTCGAGGAGAATCCGGTTCACCCGCATCCCGCGGAGCTCCTCCACGTCTGCGGGGCGGACGACCTCGACTTCGACGGGGAGGCGGGCCTCGTTCCGGTCCACGACCCTCTGCGCAGCTTCGCGAACGCCACCGGCCGCCGCGATGTGGTTGTCCTTGACGAGGATCATGTCGTAGAGGCCCATCCGGTGATTGGCGCCGCCCCCGAGCTGAACCGCCCACTTTTCCAGATGGCGCCACCCCGGCGTCGTTTTCCGCGTGTCGGTGATTCGCGCCCCCGTTCCCGCCACCCTCTCCACGAACTCACGGGTGAGTGTGGCGATCCCCGAGAGACGCGCGAGAAAGTTCAGTGCCGTTCGTTCGGCCGTGAGGATCCCCGCCACCTTCCCTCGGACACGAAGGACGGTCGCCCCCTCGGAGACCTCCGCGCCCTCGGGCTCCGGGAGCTCGACTTCGGCGGCCGGGTCGAGGGCGAGGAAGGCGAGGCGAGCCACGAATGCGCCGGCGAGGACGAGCGGCTCCTTCGCGACGATCTCCGCGGCTCCGGCCAGATCGTCGCTCACCGTCCAGCGCGTGGTAAGATCCCCCGCCCCCACGTCTTCGGCGAGCGCTGCGGCGAGAAGAAACTTCGCCTCGTCCTCGACGATACTCATACGGCCCGCGCCTCGGGTTTCCGGGCCGCGCTTGCGAGCACTTCGCCGTAATACTCCTCGTAGGCGGGCACGACCTTGGCCGCCGAGAAACGCTCCACCGCGAGCTGTCGGCCGGCGCGGCTCATCGCCTGCCACCTCTCCTTCGAGCCGAGCAGCTCCAGCGCGCCTTCGACCATGAGATCGACTTCTCCAAGGGGGAAAAGGAAGCCGGTCTCCCCATTCGCGACGACCTCGGGGAGGCCGCCCACTTTGGACGCCACCACCGGCGTCCCACACGCCATGGCCTCGAGGGCCGCGAGGCCGAAGGACTCGGATTCGCTCGGGAGAAGGAAGAGGTCCGCGCAGGCGAGGAGCTCGTCCACCGAGCTGTGTTTTCCGAGAAACAGGACCCGATCGGACACGCCGGACGCCTCGGCCTGCTGGACGGCCCGGGGCCGCTCGGGGCCGTCCCCGATCATGACGAGGCGGGAAGGAATCCGCGCCTGCACCCCCGCGAAGATCCGCACTACGTCCTCGACCCTCTTCACGGCCCGAAAGTTCGAGACGTGCATGAGGATCTTTTCTCCGGGCGGAGCGAGGCTCGAGCGGTGGCAAGGAACCCGGTCCCGCCGGTACAGCTCCGTATCCACGAAGTTCGGAATGACTCGGATCCGCTCGCGCTTAACCCCGAAGTTCCGCTCGGTCTCGTCGCGGAGGTACTCGGAAACGGCCGTAAGCCCATCGGACCGAAGGATCGAAAATCGGGTGATCGAGTGGAAGGATGGATGTTGCCCCACCAGCGTGATGTCGGTGCCGTGAAGTGTCGTCACGATCCGGGGCGCGGGACTTCCTTCGAACATCTGTCCGGCGATCCAGGCCGACGTCGCGTGAGGAATCGCGTAGTGCACGTGGATGATGTCGAGGCCGTATTTCACGGCCACCTCGTGGATGGAGACCGCGAGGGCGAGCGAATACGGAGGATGCTCGAAGAGAGGATATTGATCCATCTCCACTTCGTGGAAGTAGAGGCGCTCTCGGAATCCGGAAAGCCGGAAGGGCTGGGCATACGAGATGAAGTGGACCTCGTGGCCGCGGTCCGCCAGGACGAGTCCCAGCTCCGTCGCGACCGCGCCGGACCCTCCGTAGGTCGGGTAGCAGGTGATTCCGATCTTCACGTGGCTCCGAGGGGAAAGTAAGAAGGCGCCATCATTCCGGGCCGCCCCGTGCGGGCGCACTCCCTACCCCTTCCAGGGGGCTCCTGGTCCCCGCCCACCAGTCGAAAACCCGCGCGACCTGGTCGGCCGGCGGCACCGTCGCGTCGAGGACGAAGGTGTTGGCCGGAAGCTGGTTTCGGAACCAGGTCTCCTGCCGGCGGGCGTATCGGCGCGTCCCACTCTGGACTCGGGCGATCGCCTCCTCCTGGGATAGGGTCCCCGCAAGCACTTCGGCGGCCTCCCGATATCCGGTCGCGGTCATTCCCGGCGACGAAGCGGTGATCCCCCTCTCCAGCAGGTGGCGCACCTCATCGAGGAGCCCCCCCTCGAACATCGCGCGGGCGCGGGCATCGATCCGCCGGTGGAGCTCGTCGCGTGGCACCTGCAGTCGCACGATGCGAGTCTCGACCGGGAGAGCATCCGGGGGGGCGTGCCGGTGCCACCAAGAGAGGGGGTGTCCCGTCAGGAGGGGAACCTCGAGGGTGCGGGCCAGCCGCTGGCGCCCACCTTCGGTGGCGAGGGCCGCCCGAGCGGGGTCGAGCGCACGTGCCCAACGCCCCATCTCTTCGACCGACAGGGTGGAGAGGTAGCCCCGCAGCCGCTCGCGCCGCCCCCCTTCCAGACGGGGTTCGCGGAAGATGGGCTCGGTCAGGGCCCGGAGGAAAAAGCCCGTTCCTCCCACGAGCAGCGGAACACGCCCTCGTCCGCGGATCCCCTCGATCCAGCCCCGCGCGTCGCGGGCGAACTGTCCGGCGGAATACCGCTCGCCCGGATCCACGAGGTCGAGCCCGTGATGGGGAACACGCTCCCGGTCGGCCGGCGTCGCCTTGTCCGTTCCGATGTCCATCCCGCGATACACCTGCCGCGAGTCCGTCGAAACGATCTCCGCACCAAGCCGGAGCGCCAGGGAGATCGAGAGGACCGTCTTTCCCGAAGTGGTAGGGCCGACGAGAGCGAGTGCGCTCAACGCCCGAACTTCCTCTCGATCTCCCCACGGGAAAGGCGGACCGTCGTCGGTCGCCCATGCACGTCGTGGAAGGGAAGCTCGGTGGCGAAGAGGGCGTCGAAGAGCTCCTGGACCTCGGAGTCCGAGAGCGGCTGTCCCGCCTTGATCGCGCCTTTGCACGCGAAGCTCATCGCCACGCGCTCATGTTGATTCCGCGCCGCGCGGGTCAGCTCCGAGCCCCGGGTCAGCTCATCGATCATCTCCCGCAGGCATCGTTCCGCGTCGAAGTGGGGGTGCGGATGGGGGACCGCATGCACGATCACCGTATCCCCGCCGAATCCCTCGACCTCGAATCCCGTGCGCCGGAGAAGCCCGCCGAGTTCCTCCACGATCGCGTATTCAGCCAGAGTGAGGCGCACCGTCAGGGGAAAGAGGAGCCGCTGTCCTTCCATGCCACCGGCGCCGAAGCCGGCCATGATCCGCTCGAAGAGGACGCGCTCGTGAGCCGCGTGTTGGTCGATGAGTAGTAACCCGTCGCGCACCTCGGCCAGGATCCAGGCGTCGTGGACCTGCCAGAGGCGCGGGCTCTCCGCCCCGTCGCCTCCCGTGGCTTCCTGCGCCGCCCCCCCCTCTGCCCCCGGTTCCATTTTTCCAGCTGCCCGCTCGGTATGCGACGGACGCTGCACGCCCCCCGCAAGGAAGAGGGCCATCTGCGCTTCGGCCGGCGTGCCCTCGGGCCGGCGCTCACGGACCCGGAGGAGCGTGGGGACCGTGCCGGTGCCGAAGGTCGCGGCGCTCTCGAGGGTTTCCAGCGCACCTCGCACACCCCGCTCGACGAGGTCTTCGACGGCCGCCCTATCGCGAAACCGGACCTCGGCTTTCGTCGGATGCACGTTCACGTCCACCCCTCCCCGCGGCGCATCGAGGAAGAGGAAGACCCAGGGACGATGCTCGCGCGGGATCGTCGTCCGATATCCTCGGTCCGCCGCGCGGAGAAGGACGGGCTCGCGGAAGGGGCGATCTCCCAGGAAGAGGTACGACCGGCGGAAGCCCGGCTTCGTCGCGTCGGGCCTCTGGACGACTCCATGAATTGCGAAGTCCCCATCACGGAAAGCGACGGGAAGGAGGTCGGCGGCAGCTTCCGCGCCCCAGATCGCACCGATGCGCTCCACGACGTCGGCGACGGCGGGGAGCTCCAGCAGCGGCCGCTCGTCAGAGTCCAGGTGGATTGCGACTTCCGGGTGCGCGAGGGCGAGGGGCGCGAGGGCCTCCGTCACGGCGCGAGTCTCGGCGGCGGGTTGGCGAAGAAACTTCGCGCGGGCCGGCGCGTTGAAGAACAGGTTTTCCACGGTCACCGTGGTCCCCGGCGTGCGCGCGACATCCTCGACCGCGGTGATCGCACCGCCACGCGCGACGATCCGGGTCCCGACTTCCTCTTCTCGCACGCGGGTCTCGAGGGTCATCCGTGAAACCGAGGCGATCGCCGGGAGCGCCTCTCCCCGGAACCCGAAGGTCTCCACGGCCCGCAGATCGTCCGCGCTCCGGATCTTGGAGGTCGCATGCCGGTCCAGGGAGAGGATGGCATCCTCGCGGCCCATTCCGCGGCCGTCGTCCGACACGCGCACGACCCGCTTTCCTCCCTGGACGAGCTGCACGCGGATCTCCCGCGCGCCGGCGTCGAACGCGTTTTCGACGAGCTCCTTCACCACGGAAGCGGGACGCTCCACGACCTCGCCTGCGGCGATCTGGTTCGCCACGCTGTCGGGAAGGACGCGGATGGTGCGGGGCATCGGAGTTCAGGCGCCTTCATTCGCATGGGGGAGGCGGAAGAACCGGCATGCCGTCTCGCTCGTGTCGCACTCGACTTTCTCGGGCGCCTCTCCCCTCAGCTCCGCCATGCGGTCGCGGATCAACGGAAGGAAGGCGGGTTCGTTTCGTTTTCCGCGATAGGGGACCGGCGCCATGTAGGGCCCGTCCGTCTCGAGCATGTACCGGTCGGCCGGAACGTTTCGCACCGCCTCCACTCCGTCGAAGGACTTGAAGGTAACGAGGCCGGTGAACGAGACGAGCCATCCCGCGTCGAGCGCGGCCGTGAGAAGCCCGGGATCGCCCGGGAAACAGTGGAGGACGCCGCGAACCCCCGCCTTTCCCGCCTCCAGCACCCGCTCGGTCATCTCCTCCTCCGCTTCGCGGCAGTGGACGACGAGGGGGAGGTCGAGCTCGGAGGCGACCTCGATATGCTCGTCGAAGACGCGCCGCTGGGAATCACGGGGAGAAAAATCGTAGTGGAAGTCGAGCCCACATTCCCCGACGGCGACGACCTCGGGATGGGCGAGCGCCTCCCGGAGCCTCTCCCGGAAATCGGCCGGTGCCTTCGCCGCCTCGTGGGGATGAACGCCCGCCGTACCCCAGATCCGCGCGCCCCCGCCGCCGGGAGCCGCGCTCTCCGTCAGGAGGGCGCGCACACGTTCGGCGTCCCGGAGGTCGGAGGCGATCGCGATGACGCCGCTCACCCCGGCGCCCGCCGCGCGCTCCAACACGCCGGAAAGCTCGCCGCGGTAACGGGCGTCGGTCAGGTGGCAGTGAGTGTCGAGGAGCATGTCGGACGGAGACGCTCCCCCAGGGGGTGTGGGACCGTGCGAGGCGCCGGCCCCGGTCAGACCGAGACGGCTTCCTTCCCGCGGGGCCGCTTCAATTCCTTCTTCCGCTGCGCCTCTTCCTTCGTCCCCCAGCGGCGCTGGATTTCGAGGAGGGCGGGCGCTGCCACAAAGATAGAGGAATAGGTCCCGACGACGATCCCGAGGATGAGGACGATCGTGAAGTCGCGGATCACGGCGCCCCCCAGGATGAGGAGGGCCGTGAGAACCGCGAGGGTCGTCCCCGACGTCAGCACGGTGCGCGGAATCACCTCGTTGATCGAGCGGTTGATGAGCTCGACCGGGTTCTCCCTGCGGGCGCCCTTCTTCGAAAGGTTTTCGCGGATCCGGTCGAAGACGATGATCGTGTCGTTCAGGGAGTACCCGATGACCGTGAGGACTGCCGCCACCGTCGAAAGCGAAATCTCCACCCGGAAGAGCGCGAGGAATCCGAGGGTCACGAGGAGGTCGTGCGCCGTCGCGACGATCGCGGCCCATCCAAACCTCACCTCGAAGCGAAAGCCGAGATAGACGAGGGTGAGGAAGAAGGAGATGAGGATCGCCGTCGCTGCGCGCGCCCCCAGCTCCGATCCGATCTTGGCGCTGACGAACTCGGAGCGGGAGACCTCGACCGCGCCGATCTCGGGGCTCGCCTCGAGCTGGGCCCGAACCCTCTGTCCGACCTCTTCCGCCGCGACCCCTTCCTCGAGCTCCGTGCGAATGAGGAATTCGCTGTCGGAGCCGAATCGGGTGATCGCGGGAGCCTGCGCGCCACCGAGGGCGTTCCTGAGCATCCCGTCCGTGACACCCTCCGCGACGCGAACCTGGACCAGCGTCCCCCCCGTGAAGTCCACCCCGTAGCGGAGCCAGCTTCCCATGGTCGCGAAGTTGACGACCATCGCCACGATCCCAACCGCCACGAGCGAGGCCGAGAGGATGTACGCACGGCGCCGAGGGCCGATGAAGTCGTACTTTGCGTCCTTGAAGAGGCGCATCGAAAAGCCCTCAGATGCTCAACGTGTCCGTGGCGCTCTTTCCCCTCAAATGAATGAGGAGGAAGGTGCGCGTCACGTACAGGGCGGTGAAGAAGGAAGCGATGATCCCGATCGAGAGGGTGACCGCGAAGCCGCGGACCGGACCGGTTCCAACCTGATAGAGGATGAGGGCCGTGATGAGGGTCGTGAGGTTGGAGTCCAGAATGGCCGAGAGGGCATGTCCGAACCCTTCGTCCACCGCGGTTCGCACCGCCCTCCCGGCATCCAGCTCCTCCCGGATGCGCTCGAAGATCAGGACGTTCGCGTCCACGGCCATCCCGATCGAGAGGACGAGGCCGGCGATTCCAGGAAGCGTCAGCGCCGCGTCCAGTGCGGCCAGCCCTCCCATCACGATCACCACGTATACGCCGAGCGCCGCGATGGCGAGGGCGCCGGCGACCTTGTAGTAAACGATCATGATCACCACGACGAGGAGGAGCCCGACGATCCCCGCAATCCGCCCCTGGTCTACGGAGTCCTGCCCGAGCGACGGCCCCACTGTCCGCTCCTCTTCGATCCGGAGGGGCGCGGGAAGGGCGCCGGCGCGAAGGACGAGGGCCAGGTCGGCCGCTTCCTCCATCGGAGCCGCACCGAGCTCGATCCGGCCCTGCGAGCCGATCTGGGCGCGCACCACGGGGGCGCTCACCACCTCCCGGTCGAGGACGATGGCGATCCGGTTCCCGATATTGGTGGAGGTGATATCGGCGAAGTCGCGTCCACCCGCGCGGGACAGCTGAAAGTTCACCACCGCCTGGTTCGTATCCACCGCCCGCTGCGCCTGCGCGTCCTCCAGATCCTCCCCCGTGAGGAAGGGATTCCTGTCCAGGACGTAAAGGCGCCGGTAGGTGCGCCCACCCACCGCGTAGGGTTCCCAACCCCAGCGGAGCGTCACGTCGCGAGGGATGACGGCCTCGACTTCCGGGATCTCGAGAAATCCCTGGATGATCTCGAAATCCTCCGTCGGGACAAGGAATTCGCCGACGTCGAGCCCTTGGAGAAGCGCTCCGGAGAAGGGCACGAGCGCCCCTCCTTCGGCCTCCGCGGCGGTCGTGTCCTGCGCCGAGGCAGTGTCCGCCGCGACGGAGTCGGGTGGAACCGTGGTGTCCGCGACCGCCGCGATGTCCCCAGGTTCGGCCGCGGAGTCCGCACGTCCCAGGAAGAGGTCTTCGAGGGACGCTCCCGTCGCATCCGTGGCGGCTTGGACGGCCCGCCCGAGGGCGCGAATGGAGTCTTCGCCGAGCGCGAGCACGATCGCACGGTCAATGCGGCTGAGCGCCTGATACACGTCGGCGACCGGCCGGACGAGCATCCACTCCAGGAGGGCGGTCGTCCCGATGATCTCTTTCGCCCGCTCCTCGTCGCTGATCCCCGCCAACTCGACGATCAGGCGGTAGTTTCCGACCTTTTGAATGAGGGGCTCGGCCACCCCGAGCTCGTCCACCCG
Organism: Gemmatimonadota bacterium; assembly: GCA_040882465.1. Classification (NCBI taxonomy): domain Bacteria; kingdom Pseudomonadati; phylum Gemmatimonadota; species Gemmatimonadota bacterium. Next base: position 75,497 of record JBBEBG010000040.1, on the reverse strand, counting down.
GGTCCGGATCACGACCTCGGCGCGATCAATCGCGTCGGCGCGGGCCTCGTCGGTCAGGACGCCGTCCGGATCATCCACTTCCAGAACGAGCTGCATTCCCCCCTTGAGGTCCAGTCCCAACCGCATGACCGATCCGAGCTCGCCATAGTTCTGGTAGAGGTACCAGCCGCAGATCCCGACCACAGCCAGGATGACGACGATCCGCGCTCTAAGGGACTGGAACATGGCGTCGGTGATGGGCTTGGGAGCGGTGCGGGGGTAGGTGAGGGGCCCGACTGAGCCTTATAACTTGGTGGAGCCCCCCTGGGGTGTCAATTCGCGGGACCGGGCCGGCTCACGTGAGGGCCGGCAGCGCGTCCCGCTGCGATTCTTCAGGTGACCATCCGGTGCCTGGCGACCTCCCGTCCGAGCGGGGTCAACCGCAGGAGATCCCCGGCATCCCGGGTCACGAATCCTTCCCGTTCGGCACGTCGAACCACCCGCTGCGCGAAGTCGGCAGTCCATCGGAGGTGCTCCCCGAGGTGCGCAACGCGGTTCTCTTCCAGCGCCCCGGCCCCGTCTTCGTGGTGGAGAAGGTGGATCGTGAGCATGAGGCCGGCGAATTCGATCCGCTGTCCGGCCTTCCTCCGCGTTCCCGCCACCAGCCCCCTCTCCGGTGCGAAGAGGAGGGCCGCGAGAAACGCCATTCCCGCCATGACGGCCATCGAGCCGGCGATCGAGGCGTCGAGCCATCGCGCCATCCAGAACCCCGAGATCGCGGATCCCGCGCCGATGAGCGTGCTTCCGGCGAGGAGCACGGGGAGCCTGTCGGTGAGGAGGTAGGCCGCGGCGGGGGGCGCAATCATGAGGGCCACGACGAGAATCGAGCCGACGGCATCGAAAGCGCCGACCGCCGTCACCGAGACCATCCCCATGAACACGTAGTGGAGGAGGACCGGGGAAAATCCAAGGGCCGCCGCGAGGCCGGCATCGAAGGTCGAGAGTTTCAGCTCCTTGTAGAAGACGACGACGGCAAGGAGGTTGAACGCCAGAATCCCTCCCATGAGCCAGAGGCTCTCCGGCCCCAGGTCCATCCCTCCCACCACCAGGCGCCGGAAGGGCGCGAAGGCGATTTCCCCCAGGAGGACGGCATCCAGGTCCAGGTGCACGCTTCCCGCATACCGCGAGATCAGGATTACGGCCACTGAAAAAAGTGCCGGGAATACGAGAGCGATCGCCGCGTCCTCTTTGACGAGCCGGGTCCGGAGGAGGAGCTCGACCAGAGCGACCGTCAGGACTCCGGTCCCCGCTGCGGCAACGATGAGGAAGGGCGACGTGATCTCTTCGACGACAAAAAAAGCGAGCACGATCCCGAGAAGGATCGAGTGCGAGATCGCGTCGCTCATCAGGGCGAGCTTCCGCAATACGAGGAAGGTCCCGGGGAGGGCGCAGGTGACCGCCACGACCACGGCGATCAGCTGGATCTCCAGATCGGCCGAGGTCACGCGTCGTGCTCCGGGAGAAAAAGGGTGCGCGCGCGCTCGACGCCGCTCCGCGTGAGCGTCCAGGCCCCGGGTCGGGACTCGCGCGCCCACCCCATCTCGGCGAGCGCGCGCAGACTTCCCTCCACGCCGTTGGCCCGTGGCTGCATGGCCCGGAGCACCGCAACGGGGTGCGCATGCTCCGTACCCTCCCCGTGTTGGGCGGCAAGGGCATAGAGGTCCGCGAGGACCGAGTCCGCGCGGACTCGCTGGCGGGTGCGGAAGCTCCGCAGGAGTCCGGAGACGATCCCCCGCCCCGGGGCGACGAGAAGGGAGACCACGAGCGCCACGGTCGCGAGCAGCACGATCGTCGGGCCGGTCGGAATCCCGCCGCCCATGGCGCTCAGCATGGCGCCTCCGGCCCCGGCGGCGGCGCCGAGCCCAGCGGCGAGGAAGACCATGATCCCGAGCGAGTCGGTCCACTGCCGCGCGGCCGCGGCCGGGGCGACCACGAGAGCGCTCATCAGGACCACGCCGGCGGTCTGAAGCCCGATCACGATTGCCACGACGAGCAGGGTCGTGAGGAGAATCTCCACCCGAACCACCGGCAGGCCGATCGAGGCCCCGAACTCGGGGTCGAAGGCGAGGAGCTTGAACTCCTTCCAGAAGAGGACGACGAAGAGAAGCGCGACGGCGCCGACGGAGGCGATCATCGCGACGTCCCGGCCGAGAAGGGTCGCGGCCTGACCGAAGAGAAAGGTGTCGAGACCGGCCTGCGCCGCCGTCGGGAGGCGCTGCACGAAGGTCAGAATGACCAGGCCGAGCCCAAAAAAGACCGAGAGCACGATTCCGAGCGCCGAATCGGGAGGAATGCGCGAGCTTCGCACGATCCCGAGAACGATCAGAGTTCCGATCCACCCCGCGATCGCCGCACCGAGAATGAGGACGGGGGCCGCGCGCGATCCGGTGAGCAGGAAGGCGATTCCGATCCCGGGAAGGGCGGCGTGCGCGATCGCGTCACCGAGGAGGCTCTGACGGCGCAAGAGGGCGAAACATCCGAGCGCGCCCGCCGCGGCACCCAGTGCCGCCGCGCCCAGCGCGACCGTCCGAAGCGTGTAGTCGAAGAGAAGGAGTTCGAAGAGCTCCCGAAGACTCACGGAGCCCCCGGTGCCCGCGCGCCCGGGTCTCGCGGGGCCGCCTGCCCCGCAACCGCCTGAAGGAAGGGAATCCTCCCGCCGTATGCCATGCGGAGGTTCTCCTCGGTGAAGACCTCCGCGACGGGTCCCGAGGCGATCTTGCGGACGTTCAGGAGAGCGACATCGTCGAAGTATTCGGGCACGGTCTGGAGGGCATGGTGCACCGCGACGACCGTGTCGCCCCGCGCCCGTAGCTCGTGAAGGACCTCGACGATCGCACGCTCGGTCCGCGCGTCCACACCCTGGAAGGGTTCGTCCATGAGATAGACTTTCGCCGCCTGGACCAGGGCCCGCGCCAGAAAGACGCGCTGCTGCTGCCCTCCGGAGAGCTGGCTGATCTGCCGCTCGGCGAAGGCCTCCATCCCCACCTTCTCTAGCGCGTCGCCGGCGGCGGCTCGTTCCTTTTCACCGGGGCGGCGGACCCAACCGAGCTTTCCGTACGTCCCCATCAGGACGACATCAATCACGGAAGTCGGGAAGTCCCAGTCCACCGTTCCGCGCTGAGGCACGTACGCCACCTCCCCGCGCGCGTCGCGATACCTCTTTCCGAGAACCCGCACCCGCCCAGCCGCCGGTTTCACGAGCCCGAGAACGGCCTTGATGAGCGTCGTCTTTCCCGCTCCGTTCGGGCCGACGATGGCCGTGAGGGCGCCTGCGCGCACAGAGAGATCCACGTCCCAGAGGACGGGGTTCTCCCTGTAGGCAACCGTGAGGTCGTTGACCTCGATTGCCGGCTCGGTCACTCGCTTCCGCCTCCCCCTCCGCCGCCCAGGAGCGCGTCCACGATCGTGCTCACGTTATGCCGCACCATCCCCGGGTAAGTCCCCTCGTCCGTTCCCGGGTCCCCCATCGCGTCCGAAAAAAGAAGGCCGCCGATCTCGACAGCGCCTCCCCGCGCCCGCACCGCGGCCTGGACCGCTTCGACATTCCGCCGGGGAATCGAAGATTCGACAAAAATCGCCGGAATCCCCCGCTCCGTGATCAATCGGACCAGCCTCTGGACGTCCCCGGTCCCCGCTTCGGAGACGGTGGAGAGCCCCTGGAGTCCCTCGACGGTGAAGCCGTACGCGCGCCCGAAGTAGTTGAAGGCATCGTGGGCGGTGATGAGGATGCGCAGTTCGACGGGGAGTTCCTGGACCCGGCTCCGCACCCAACCGTCCAAGAGTTCCAGCTCGTCGAGGAGCGCCGCGAGGTTCTCCGCGAAGAGCGGAGCGCCTTCCGGATCCACCTCGCGGAGCGTCTCTTCGACCGTCCTCGCCGCGGACATCCAGAGGCGCACGTCGAACCAAACGTGGGGATCGTATTGCCCCTGAAACTCCGCAGGCGTCAGAAGCTGGTCGCGTGGAATCCCGTCGGTGACGGCCCGTGTCCGGATCCGCCCGTTCATCTCGGCGAGGACTTCCGACATCGCCGCCTCGAGGTGAAGCCCGTTGTAAAAGATGAGCTCGGCCTCGGAGAGGAGTCGGACATCGCCGGCGCTCGCCTTATAGAGGTGTGGGTCCACTCCCGGGCCCATGAGCCCCTGGACGGCGACGCGGTCACCGCCAATCCGCTCCACGATATCGGTGATCATCCCGATGGTCGTCACGACCTTCAGCCGGCCGTCGTCCGGGGTGTCGTTCGAGGCGCACCCCGCTGCAAGGGCGAGAAGCGCGAAGACCAGCGGAGACGCGACCCCGCGTCCGAGCGCGGGCACACGCGGAGCCGGAGGGCGCCAGGCGCAGTGGAAACCGAGTCTCATGGAAGGCGAAGGAATCGCCAATTCCCTTTGAATTAGGGCAAGCTAATGTGAACTTTAGGCTAGCCTAATTCTATGGGGGTTATCTTCCCTGGTCAAGGATTCCAGCCCTTCCTGATCGAATTTCGAGGCGATGAAACGAGCCCGGACCCTTCTCCAGGCGGTGTTCCTTCTCGGAGGCCTCCTTTTCGCCGCCGGCTCGGCGCTCGGGAACGGGGGGACACTTCGCATCGCGGACGCCGCGATCGGAGGGTACCAGGTCTCGGTTTTCACGGACCCGACGCCGGCGCGCCCGGACACGTTGCATGTATCGGTGCTCGTCCTGCGCGAGGGAACGGGGGTCGTGGCGGAGGATGTGGAAGTCCGGATCTCGGCCCGCTCAGAGGACCCTCCGGCTACCATCCCCGCCGTTTCGGCGATGCGCCACCAGTCCGACGATCCCCGTTATTACCACAACCACTTCGTGCTGACGCACGCCGGCGTGTGGGAGATCTCGGTCGCGATTTCCGGGGAGGCTGGGGAGGGAGAGACCCGTTTCGAGCTGACCGCGCGCCCTCCGGGGCCGCTCGACAACCCGGTCGTCCTCGTTCTCGTTTCGCTCATCCCGCTGGCCGTCGCCGCCTGGTGGCTCACCCGCCGAGGATCGCCCGCGGGGCCTGACTCGAAGACGCCCGGCGCGGACGCCTGAGCGATTCGAAGAGAGACGCTACTTCGACTTTGTTCCGAGAGCCTTTTTCAGGTCCGTCCTGCGCTTCGCGGGAATTCCCGGGTGCGAAACGAGGCGGTCGAGGAGCAGGCTCGGCGAATTGTTGAAGAGCTTCCGCAGGAGGCGCTCGAGGTGGGACGCCTGGGCCTCTTCGCGCGAAACCAGAGGATGGTACCGATGGGCGCGACCTTCTTCTTTGTGACCGACGTATCCCTTGTCTTCGAGGGTTCGCAGGATGGTGAGAACAGTCGTGTAAGCGAGCTCGTCCTCGATCCCGTCTTTGACCTCCGCAACCGTTCCCGAGCCGGAGTCCCAGAGGACCGCCATGACATCCAACTCGCGCTCCGTGAAAACAGCAGGACGAGCGATCACAACCCCTCCTGAAAAGGTCGGCCAAGGTCGGCCTTTGATTCGGACCCCATTTGCGCGGTCCGAGCCCTTCGGGGCGCCGGCCGGCAGACGAGCATATTTGGGAATGGGTGCTGTACACCTCCCTTCTCGGTGGGATCCGCGGCCGTTGTTGACGGTCGCCCGTCCCCGGTAGTTTCGACCGCCATGGCCAAGCCGACCCCTCACCCCGTGGAAGCGCTCCAGGAGCGGCTGGGCAACCTCCCCCTGGAGCGGGAGATCCTCCTCTCCCCGTTCACGACCTTTCGCATCGGGGGTCCGGCGGATCTCTTCGTCCGGGCCCGGACCGCGGACGAGCTTGTCCGGGCGGTGGCCGCGGCTCGCGAGCTCGGTCTCCCTCACTTCCTCCTCGGCCGGGGGGCGAACATCCTCGTGGCGGACGCGGGATTCCGCGGGCTCGTCATCCGCTCCGAGGTCGGGGGAATCCACTTTCTCGACGACGGAAGGGTCCGGGCCGGAGCCGGAGTCGAGTGTTTCCCGGATCTCATCCAGGCCACCCTACGCCGAGAGCTGGGCGGCCTTCATCACTTCGTCGGAATCCCCAGCACGGTGGGGGGGGCGCTCTGGCAGAATCTCCACTTCCTCTCCCCGGAGCCCGCACGGGATCGCACCGTATTCATCGAGGAAGTCCTCGAGTCCGCGGAGATTCTGAGCGAGGAGGGGGAGCGGCGCACGGTCGGCGCCGACTATTTCGAGTTCGGGTACGACCGCTCGATCCTCCAACGGCGGCGCGACATCGTCCTCACTGCGACTTTCCGCCTCGATTCCTCCCCCCTCGACGAGTTGCGTCGGGTCGTTCGGGAGAATCTGGCCTGGCGCGACGAGCGGCACCCCGACCTTTGGCTCTACCCCTGCGTCGGATCCATCTTTCGAAAGCTCGAGGGAATCGGCGCCGGGCGCCTTATTGACGAGTGTGGACTCAAGGGGCGGGTCTTTGGCGCGGCCGCCATCTTCCACAAACACGCGAACATCATCGTGAACCTCGGGGGCGCGACGGCGGCCGAGGTATGCGCGCTCGTGGATCTCGCCCGCGAAACGGTCCTTCGACAACTCGGGCACGAGCTCGTCCCGGAGATCTCCTTCATCGGTGATTTCGGAACGCCCTGACCCTCAGGGAGACCCAAGGGGCGGGGGTCCACCGGGGAGCACGGGAGGAAGAAGACCGGTCCAGACGGCGACGGTCCACCCGAGGAAGACGAGGTGGACCAGAAGAAAGAGGGCGAGGGCGAGCCGGGGAACGAGCGCCCGCTCCAGGCTCAGGTTGTACGCTACGAGCCCGATCGGAAGGAGGAGGATCCAGCCGATCCGCGGAAGGAGGTACTCAGCGATCGTCGGGAAGGTGTCGAGGATCGGTGCTAACCGCGCGAGGCCGCCTCCCGCCCGGACGATGACGCGCGTCAGTAGGGGAAAGAGAACCATCACCTCCGGAAAGATGAGGAGGGCGTTCACGAAAAAGAGCCCGCCCCTCCGCGTCTCGATCCAACGCTCTTCCGTCATGATCCCACCTTCGGGCCAACCGCGATCCGGATCATTCCTGGTTCTCCATCAGCCTTCGACAGCCAACCGCTCGAGGTCGCGCCGGAATCGGACGCGGACCCGGAGGAGAAGGAGTGCGGCCACGGCCGCCAGCCCGGCCGCGAGCCCCCACCAGAGCCCGGCGGGTCCCCACCCCAGGCCAAAGCCCAGGAACCCGGAGACCGGCAAGCCCACGAGCCAGAACCCAAGAATGTTGGCGAGCATGGGGACGCGTGTATCGCCGGCGCCCCGGAGGACTCCCGCCGCCACTGCCTGGAGGCCGTCGGAGATCTGGAAGACTCCCGCGATCGGGAGAAGGACCGCGACGATCGCCACCACCCCGGGATCGCCGGTGAAGAGACGGCCGAGCGGCTCGGGAAAGAAAAGGAAGACGAGCGCCGCGGCCGACATGAAGGCGAGGGCGAGCGAAAGGGACGCCCCCGCCGCCCGCCTCGCCCCCGGAGCGTCGCCCCGTCCGATCCCCTGCCCCACCAGGACGGCCGAGGCCGCCCCGATCCCCATCGGAACCATGAAGGTGAAGACGCTCAGATTGAGCGCGATCTGATGTCCGGCCATCGGCTCCGTCCCGAGCCACCCCATCAGAATGCCGGTCAGCGCGAAGGCGCCGAACTCGAGCACGAACTGCATCCCAATCGGAATGCCGATGGAGAGCATTCGTAGGAGAGGGGCGATCCTTCCGACTTCCGCGCGCCAGGGACGCAGGAGAGGGGCGAGCAGGGGCCAAGCGACCACGAGGAGCCCGATTGCCAGCACCCAGCGAGAGAGCGAGGTGGCCCACGCGGATCCCACCGCGCCGAGAGGGGGCACCCCGAGGTGGCCCCAGATCAGGACCCAGTTCAGGAACACGTTCGCGACATTTCCGAAGACTGCGGTCCAGAAGATCGGGCTCACGCGTCCCATCGCCTGGAGCGATTGTCGGAAAACGATGAAGAGGAAGAAGGGCACCGCTCCGAGGATGGATCCCCGGGCATACCCGGCTGCGATCGGGATGACCTCGGCCGGTTGCCGCGCAAACCGAAAGACCGCCTCCCCGGGGATGAGGACCAGCGCCGTAACCACGCCGAGCACGAGGGCGAGGGCGAGCCCACGTTGCATCCCCCGCGCCGCCGCCTCCCGATCCCCCGCGCCGACCGCCTGGGCCATCACCGGGTCGAGGGCGAGGAGGATGCCCAGCCCAAAAATTCCGACCACGAAGAAGTAGAGGTTTCCGAGCGCGACCGCGGCGAGGTCCGCGGCGGAGACGCGGCCGACCATCAGCGTGTCCACCACGCCCATCGCCGTGAGACCGACCTGGACTCCGGCGACCGGGAGGGCGAGACGGATCACCGAAGCGAAATCCGCCCGCCCGGGGCGAAGGGTCACCCGTCCTCCCCCTCCCGTCCCATGTGGATGGCCTCCTCCGCCGTGAGCGGGCGGCGCCCCGCGAAACCGTCCTCGACCTCATGCCACGCCACGATTCCGGATTCGCCCGCCTGCCAACAGAGATACACGGTCCGCCCCCGATATCGGGTCGGGAAGTCCACGAGCCCGCGCTCCAATCCGCCCTGGGGAAAACGCACGCCGAGCCCGAGAATCTCCCGTTCGACCCGCCGTTCGATCTCCCCGATCGCACGCTTCACCCCGGCGCGATGGGCAAGGAACTCTTCGCGGTCCGGATTCGCCGGCTCCTGCACGACCTTCCCCCAGAGCGCGTCGAGGATCTGGATCTGATCCATCCGCGTGTCAATCTCTTCCCGGAGCAGACGGATCTGTGCGAAGGTCGCCTCGAGCCGCGGAAGAAGTGTTTCCGCTTCCCTTACGGTGAAGAACCGCTGCATCACGACCGGGGAGAGCCCCCCTGCGAGGTTGGATCGAGCGAGGCAGCTCGCTGAGTCGAGACGACGAGGGCTCGAACGATGGCCGAGCTGAAGCCGCGGTTCTCGAGCTCGTTCAACCCGACGATCGTGCAGCCGTTGGGCGTCGTCACCTGGTCGATCTCGGTCTCGGGATGGGTCTCGTTCTGGATGAGGAGCTCCGCCGCACCCTTCGCCGTCTGCGCCGCCATCCGCATCGCCTCGTCCGCGTGGAATCCGATCTCGACTCCTCCCTGTCCCGCCGCGCGGATCGCGCGGAGAAAAAAGGCGATCCCGGACGCGCAGAGCGCCGTGGCCGCCGCCATTTTGCTCTCCTCGATGCGGATCGTCTTCCCCAGGTGCCCGAATAGCGCCTCGACCTCGGGGAGCGCGCCCATCGAGGTGCGGTCCGCTACCAAGCAGGTCATCGAGTTCAGCGTCTGGATCCCGAGGTTCGGCATCGCTCGCACGACGGGAATCTCGGGACCGACCTCCCTCCGGAGCGTCTCGAGCGAAACCCCGGTCGCGGTAGAGACGATGATGTGCTGGCTCGGATCCAGGACGACGGCCAGGTCCCGCAGAACGGGGCCGACGTGTTTGGGCTGGACCGCGAGGATGATGATTCCGGCGCGCCGGACCGCGGAAGCGTTGTCGTCCCCGACCGGGTGTCCTGCCGCAGCCAGATCCGCGATCTGCTCGGGTTGGCGCCGTGTGAGGAGAACCTCGGCGGCCGGCCGGTACCCGGATCGCACGATCCCTCTCGCGATCGCGGCGCCGAGGTTTCCCGCGCCGAGAACGGCGATGGGAAGGGCGGCTCTCCCGAATGTCTCGCTCATGGGATCCCCCGTGCGAGTGGAAGGTCAGGAAGGAACGCGGATTCCGGGGAACTTCCCCTGGGCCGCCGCGAGCTCCGCGCAGAGGAGGGCGCCGCCCGCCGCACCACGAATCGTGTTGTGCGAGAGGACCGCCATCCGGATGCTGAGCAGGGGACAAGGCCGGATCCGCCCCACGGAAACCGCCATCCCCCCCTCCAGGTCGCGATGGAGGCGCGGCTGCGGGTGGTCCCTCCCGGCCAGGACGTGAATCGGCCGTGCCGGCGCGGAAGGGAGCCCGAGCTCCTGCGGCGCGCCCCGGAAGGCGGCGAGCACCTCCCCGACCTCCTCCGGAGATGCGTCCCGCTCAAGCCCGACCGAGACCATCTCGAGGTGGCCGTCCAGCACGGGGACGCGCGTGCACTGCGCGCTCACCCTGATTTCGGCATCGCGAATTCCCGCCCCGTTCAGCGTTCCCAGGATTTTCATCGTCTCCGTCTCGAGCTTCTCCTCTTCCCCCGAGATGAAGGGGACGACGTTGTCGAGGATTTCCATCGAAGCGACCCCAGGAAGCCCCGCGCCGGAAAGCGCCTGAAGGGTGACGACGTTCACCCGGTCCACTCCGAACGCGTCGTGGAGGGCGCGAAGCGGAATCACGAGGCCGATCGTGGAGCAGTTCGGGTTCGTGACGATCCCGCCCCCTTCGGGGAAGCTTTGCTCCTTCAGAAGCGCGAGGTGATCTGGGTTCACCTCGGGGACGAGGAGCGGGACGTCCCGGTCCATCCGGTGGTTCTTCGAGTTGGAGACCACCATGACGCCGGCCTGGGCGAAGGCCGTCTCCGCCGGGCCCGCCACCGACGAGTCCAGTGCGGAGAAGGCGATCCGGACGTCCGGGCCGGGCTCCGTGGGAAGGACCATGAGCGACCCGATCTCGGGCGGGAGCGGATCGTCCTGGACCCAACGCGCGGCTTCCCCGTACGGCTTCCCCTCGGAGCGCTCCGACGCCGTGACGGCGACGACGCGAAACCAGGGATGCCGAGCGAGGAGTTGAATGAAGCGTTGGCCCACGCTTCCGGTGGCGCCGAGGACGGCCACCGGAATCCGATTGTCCCGCGCCATCACAAAGTTTCCTTGTGATCGAATGGAAGATTTCGAGCGAATTACCAATCTGCCGAAGCACGGCGGGAACACCAAGGGGGACCGATCGAGTCGGGTCCTCTTCGAAACACGGCGCGCAACCTTGATCGAGGGGGTCGCCCGGTTATCTTTTGCCGCACCTTTGGGGTGTAGCTCAACTGGCAGAGCGCCTGGCTGTTAACCAGGAGGTTGTAGGTTCGAGCCCTACCGCCCCAGTCGCTGTAAGTGGTGTGAGTGAGGAACTTGCGGACCTCAAGTAGTTTGTGAGCTCGGTCGAGTGTGCATGTTCGTCAGGCACGTTCGGCCGGGCTCTTGCGTGTGGGAGAGACCGTGAGGCTCGGGTGCGTCAGGACGAGACAGCCACCTCCGATCTCCATCAGGCCGGAGAGGGCGAACAGGACAACGGAATAAAGGATGAGCCGGGCGCTCGTAACTCGCGGAGGGTGATTGGGTCAGTTGAGAGGACGTCCGTCTGCACGCCCGTCAGCCAGCTAAAGGCCCTCCGGCCTGAGGCTGAGCGCTCAGCATGCTTCGATCAATCCAGACTTCCTAGGGGCCCGTCTCCACTTTGACCGAATCGAATTCCACCATGGAGATGAGTCGGAGCTCACCTCGCTCGAGAAACTCGTCATAGTTGGCGATGTCCTCGATCTCAGGGTCCGCCGTGTAGTTCTCGTAGTCCTGGACGAGGATCCCGCCGACTCCCCGGCGGTTGACGGCGCGTCGAAACCGCGTGACAGGGGGATCGAGGGGTTCGGCATACGCGAGGTAATCGAGGGTCCAGTCACCCTCGCGGAACCAATAGACAAACCGGTTCTCCCACCCGCTTCCGCCACCATCCTCGCCGAACGTCACCTCGACCTTCCGATACGGTCGACCTTCGACCGTGGCCGAGCCGAGGTCGGCCAAGCGGACGGAAGGATCATCCAGCCGAAAGGGAAGAAATCCGAGGTAGACTGTCGAGTTCACCGCCATCGCGATGTCTCCGCTTCGCTCCTCCCCGGCAGCCCGCCGTTCTCCCGCATCCTCGACCCAGGTCCCCTCATTATCCATGACCTCTCGGACCGTGGTACCAAGCGAATCCGCGACGGTGCGCTGGTGTCTGTAGACGCCCCCGTCGCGAATGATCTGGAAGGGAACGCCGCGAAAGTCCCATGAGATCGTGACGTTCTCGAAGACATCCCCGCCGTACCGTTCAATTGACGCCTCCACGATCTCCTCCGGCGTCTCGATCGTCTGATCACATCCGGCAAGCCCAGCGGCACCAAGGAACAGGAGGGCTCGGGTCGGCCGAATCTTCACCATCGTCTCCACCTTGTGGCGGTCGGGTTCTCAGGATAGAAGGGCATTGCGCAGTGTAACGGCAACACCCTTCGGACGCACGGGAGGGAAAGGCGTCATTGGCGATACGCGACACTGGGCGAGTCGGGACCCTGGTGGTGGAGACGAACCCAGGGTGCCAGATCGAGGGGGTGTGACAGATTTCGGAGCCGCGGTTCAACTGCACCGTGAAGATGGCTGAGAGATCCACACTTCCGCGACAGCACGTTTCTCTCAGGCCGCCTGACACGGCACGACAGCCTCGATGATCGAACGCGGTGCGAAGGGTGGCGCTCCTATCCGTATGCACGTTTGTGTGCATGTTGAGATCCCCGAACCCCGTGGATGATCCGAAAACCGTCCACGAGATCCGGGGATCATGTTGGCGCGGCGACTCGACTTTCGTGAAAATCGGCCGAATCCCGCGGCGCTGTTAACCAGGAGGTTGTAGGTTCGACTCCGAGACAGGTGCCAGCATATTGACCATCTCCGAACAGCTGGGGCGGGGGGGGCCCCCCCCCGCATGCACCCCCCC
>JBBEBG010000040.1:0-62807 GCA_040882465.1 Gemmatimonadota bacterium | reverse complement strand
GGGGCGGGGGGCCCTGCACCGCGATTCCAGCCCCCGGGTTTCAAATGGTGCGAGGCCTTGGGTGGAGCCGCCCTGGTTCGCCGGTGCGCGGAATTGGATGGCAGTGCCGCCCGCCGCTGGTGGCTGGCCCCGTCAAATCCCAGGGCTGGGAACGGGTTGGCTGGACCGAATGAGCAACGCCTTACCCGGTGGTGCAGATACGTCGGTCAGGGTCCCGCCTCCGAATCCTCCCGTGAGATCCGGAAGCGCACAATCGACTGGACGCCCAACTCTCCCGCCACGACGGCCCATACATGTTCTCCGCGCATGACCGGCCGTGGGTAGGTCACGAGGCCGTCAGGTGCGTTCACCCTTCCCAGGTAGCGACCGTCGGATTCGAACACGTCGAAGACGGTTGGCTCTTGGAGGGTGTATTGGGGCGGCGCGAGTGCGTCGCGTGCGATCCCGACGGGCCCTTCGGCGACTGCGATGCCCGGCTGATGGAGCTGGACCCAGATGCGCCCGTCCTCGCCGGTGTGAATCATCCGAAGGAGCGGCTTCACCCGCGGAATGGCGGCGCCGTTCCATCGCCAAGCGGGATCGAGTTGCCTCATGGCCTCTGTGACGCGAGCCTCCTCCGCGACGCGTTCATCTTCGCCAACCTCAACGGGTCGAGCCTCCATTTCGATACGGAGCATGTCGTTGGCGCCCCGGTTCAGTTCGATCGCGTATCGATCACTCACGGCCGTCACGAAGTATCCCTCCGGGTGTACGCTCGACAGGGCCGTTGGCGTGAAGGGAACGTTCCAGGTCTGCATGGAGTTATCCGATCGGGCCGAAACCGTCGCCGCCTCGACATTCCGGTTCGGCGACCGAATGGTGTCGAGAAGAACCCCGGCGCCGTCGAAGTGAACGACGGCCTGTGCCCCTGGGACGAACGCGGTGCTGAAGAAGCCGTCACCGGAGGTCTGAAGGGGCCGGGACGTGAACGCGCCAGATCGCGTGGGCCAGGTCTCCATGAAGCCACCGTCCCGGTCGTACACGGAGAACCGCCCGTTCCCCGGATCGCGAAGAACCACGCGGCCGTCGGGTAGAACCGCGATTCCCCCGTCGCTGTTCGTATACTCCCCGGGGCCCGCACCTGGCCCCCCGAGCGTTCCGATGTAGGTCCCATCCTCGGCAAACTTCCGCAGCGCCGGACCGCTGCGATCATAAAAGTAGATTTGGCCCTCGGGACCCACGGCGAGTCCGATTACCTCTCCGAGCATCTCGTGTGCCGCGCCATCAAGGACGCCGATGCGGACCTCAGGAATGAGCCGGACTTCACCCCACTCGCTGCCGGCGAGCGTCCGGACCACCGTAGTGTCCCCACGGACCTCGGTCTCAGCCAGCCACTCCGGAGGCCCCTCGTCGAGTCCCGACGATCCGCACGCGGCCATGAGTGCACAGGTGGCGGCCGCCAACGAGTGGGCTCCCACTCGACCCCGACCATCGGGTGGATCCGGGTGCTTCATCGGATGCTTCGTATCAGTGCCTCCAACGCGGCATCATACGAGGCGAGTTCGGTACGAATCTCATCGAGTTGGCCCTCCGCGTTGAACGCCGCGATTCGCTCCTCGATGGCCTGAATTTCTTCTGCAGACCTCACGGCGAACTCCGCCGCTTCCGCCTCGAGACGTGCGGCTTCGGCGCGTTCGATCCGGATCTCCTCTTCGAGGTCTGCGATGGTGATTGCATTGGCCTGGCGGAGCATATCGAGTTGGGTCCGGAGGGAGTCCGCAGCCCCCCCTCGGGCCCTCATCAGCTCCGACGCGACAACTGCCTCGGTGGCACGAATTCGCGCGATCTCGCCGCGAAGGCTTGCCGCATCCCCGCGCACCCGAGCCAACTCCCCAAGCCGCTGAGCCTCCCGACCCCGCACGACGGCGATCCCTGCCCGAAGTCGTGCGCTCTCCCCCCGGATCTGTGCGATCCGCATCGGCAGCGTGTGCTGGACGCGCACCATCAAATCGCGCCATTCCGCAGCCTCCACGTCGAACGGTCGTTCAATGCCTCCGACGAACCAGACGTACTCGTTTCCATCGGGACCGGGTGTGATCTCCAGGCGCTGATGAACCGCGTCGCCGCGGACCGCCAGGACCAACCAGGCTTCTTCTCCGGCAGCAATTCGAATTCCGTCGGGATCTAGCTCCACCTGACCTCGAGAGCGGAGGCAGAGCATGAACGGACCAAGACTACGTTGCTGAAATCGATTGTCAGGTCTATTCGGTCCCCACCCGCTCGTGAAATCGGCGCCGTCTTCGAAGTCGACTCCGTCGGGGCGAATCCGACACCCATCGGACGGATCCTGGGCATTCGGCCAGGCGTCGACGCTCGCATCAAATGGCGTGGCTCCCGGAAAGGATGGTGGCGCCGGGGCCTCCATCATCGGCGGGGGCGCTTCGTGAGCTGGGGCCGCCGGGCCCGCGGGATGATCTTCTTCGGCTGGAGCGGCCAGTTCCTGGGGATGAACCTCTTCGGCCGGAGCGGCCTGCGCCGGGGGCCGATCGTTCTCGGACCGCGCGGTCGCTGTCGGAGTGCTGTTCGCGAGCCGCAGTTCGTCGAGGGGTCTCACAGGCGGAACGGGTGCGGTCGCGGCAACCGTGATCGCCCAGGCCATGGAAACGGACAATGCACCTACTGCAAGACGGGGGCGGCGCGGGGACTGCGGTTCGAGGAGCTTCATGATTCGGACCTCGAGGGAGGGGCGGCGGAGGCGCGCGAGTGCCGGCATCGGAAGAGACGTGGGGGTCGCCAGCGCCAAGAGGTGCCGAGCATAAGTCGAGGGGCGATATCCCATGCGTACAACGGCCTGATCGCACGCCTCTTCGCATGCAAGGACGGCTCGACGTGCCGAATACCAGGCGAGCGGATGAAACCAGAAGATTGCGAGCACCAACCGGAGGAGAACGCGACGGAGCGGATCCCTTCTCTTCAGATGCACGAGTTCATGTGCCAGGACGAGTTCACGCCTTTCCGGGCTCCAATCGGTCGCCGTATCAGGCAGGAGCACAAAGGGTCGGAGAAGTCCACCGGCGAGCCCGGTGCGCACCTGTTGGTGAAAACGGAGCGAAACGCTCCGATCGAGAGGGGCAGAGGCCCGAGCCCGCTCCAAACGGAGAGTCCATGTCGCGTCGCTGGATCCACGTGAGGCGCGATAAAGGATGCCCGACCGCAGGAGTCCTGTGAGAAGGAACACAAGGGAGCATCCGGTGCCCAGGATCCACGTCAGGACGAGCGCGCGAATCATGGGTTTAGGTCCCCACAACGAGACGGCTCGTCCTTCTGCATGGGGGCCGATGATCGCCGTGGCATTGGAGCCGTCGCCAGCGCCCGCCGTCCAATCCGCATTGGGCAGAAACGCAGAAGCACCGGAGGCATTGGGTGCCGCAGCAGGACGCCCCACGTCGCGCCCCGCTCCAGCGGTCGCACTCAAGGGGCGCATGGTGCTGGCGTCCGACTCGATGCTGCTGAGGGCGACCGCAGCAGGCCATGGGATCGGCAGCGGAATCGTCGGCAGTGTGATCACGAGGGCCGGGAGCGCCAGCAGAGAGGCGAATACCGCCGTCCACAATGCATGGCGGGATTCGGCAGCCGTTCGACGAAGAAGTCGCTCCAGTGCGAGGGCGCCGAGAAGAATGGCGGTGGCCTGGACGAACGCCAGGAGGCCCCTGGAAAAAATCGCTCCCTCGGCCAACTCGAACGTCGTCATCCTACCGGCCCTCGCGATCCGCGCGGTCGATCAAGGTCTTGAGGCGCCGCTTCTGTTCGGTCGAGAGGGGACCCATCCGCTCGAGGAGGGCGGCCATGACACCCTCGGCGGACCCGTCGAAAAAGGTCTCGACAACGTTTTCGAGCACCGAGTTCCGCGCGGCTCGATCCGACACCGTCGGCGAGTACACGTACCGGGGCCCTTCGGACTCGAACTCGAGGTGTCCCTTGTTCACGAGGATTCGAAGGATTGAACGGACGGCCGGGTCGGTCGGCGGATCTGCCATGTCGCTGCGAACCTCGGCAGCCGTGGCCCGTCCCCGGCGATGGATGATCTGCATCACCTCGCGCTCCCTTCGACTCAGTTCGCGCTCCAGTAACAAGTCTCTCCCTCCGCGTGGTTACTATTGATAGTTCAGAGTCACGAGAAGACCATACATCATGGATGCTGAAAAATCAACAGTAACGATCGAAGACCACGAAAAAGTGGAGTTGCCCCGTTCATCGGACGGTTCGGGGCTTGGATTTCGAGTGGCGGAAGCGGAATTGGCGCCACACGCAACTGTGCACGTTTGTGTGCATGTTGAGATCCCCGAACCCCGTGGATGATCCGAAAACCATCCACGAGATCCAGGGATCATGTTGGCGCGGTGACTCGACTTTCGTGAAAATCGCCCGAATCCCGCGGCGCTGTTAACCAGGAGGTTGTAGGTTCGAGCCCTACCGCCCCAGTCTGCAGAAGTGGCTCAACAGCGCGGTTGTTGGACCTCAAGTAGTTTGTGAAGTCCGGAAGGTGTGACATGATGGGCCGGCCGGTTCACGACCCTTTCGTCGACCCCTCGGCTTCACATCCCGTAGATCCAGCTCGGCAGCAGGTTCACCGCGAGCGCCTCCAGCCGCTTGTCGAGCCCGGTGAGCACGGCGATCCCGAGAAGGAGCACGCACCACCCGAGTATCTTCTTCCCGATCGCGCCGGCTCCCGGTCCGAGAAGTCGCCGTCGCGCCAGAAACCCGCCCGACAGAAGTCCCGCGCCGAGTAGCACGCCTCCGGTTCCCACCCCGTAGGAGAGCATCACCGCGAAGGAGCGGAGAAGGTCCTCCCCGAATGACGCGAGTGCGATCGCCACGCCGAGGGTCGGGCCCACGCATGGGAGCCAGACGACCCCGAGTAACAGTCCGACCCCGAACTCTCCAGAGCCAGGTGCCGGGTTCGTACGACGGCCGAGATTCAGCCCCGCGGTGAGACGCGACAGTCCCGTCGAGGCCCAATCACCGAGCTTCTGAACGACGAGGAGCGCACCCATCGCGATCAGGAGGGAGGCGGCGATGTAGCGGAAGAACTCCGGATCGGTGCCCGTGCTCACAAGAAGGAAGACGAGAAGGCTGCCCGCGACGGCGAACGAGAGCGCCAGTCCGGCCGCGAGGAAGTACGGCCCGCGCCGCCCCCCTGTGGCCGCCGACGCCATGACGATCGGCACCAGCGGCCACACGCAGGGGGACAGGACGCCGACTACCCCCGCGAAGAAGGCGATCGGGATAGCCGACAGTTCGAGGGTCACCGCCGCGCGAATCCGTCATTCAACGCCTGAACGATGACCTCTTCCCGTGTCTCCGCGACGGTGAACCAGAGCTGCTCGCTCCCCCGGAAGAGGATGAGGGTGGACTGCCGCGGCGCACGGAAGCGGGTCACCACGTCCTTCTGCGTGTCAAAGTTGACCACGAGGGTGTGAAGCGGGACCGCCGGATGGGCCTCGCGGTAGGCGGCGAGCACCCGCTGCTGCTGGGCGCAGTCCGGGCACCAGTCCGCGAAGATGTCCACGAGGATGAAAGCGCCCTGCGCCTGAAGCTCGGCGAATCGAGCCTCGGTGAAATCCTCCTTCACATGCGCCGTCGTCGTTTGCGCGTAGATCCCGGGCGCGGTGATGAGAGCCGCCGTGAGGAGCGCGCCGAAAAGTGCCGGTGCCTTGAAGGGATGTCGCATGAAAGGGCTCATGAGGGATGGATGCTCCGTTGATAGTGGACGTGGACGACTCAGGAATGCCGCGGTGCCGCGGGTGACGCATGCACGGCCGCTCCGGACCGCACCGGAACGGGCCCGTAGATGCCGCCGACCACTCCTCCGTAGATGAGGTGACCGATGAGGCTCCCCATGGCCATGGTCATGGAGCCCGAGAAGACGGGCATCCCCATCATCGGCATGACGGCGATCTGCGCGACGAGGAAAGGCGCGACGCCGTAGAGAGCGCCCCGAACCACGGGCGCGCCGGGAAGAGACGGGGCCACGACAGCGTAGATGAGCGCGAGGACCGTTCCGATCATGAAGTGGGCCGCCCACCCGAGGGCGAGCATTCCGCCCATCGCGCCGGCCAGCATTTCTGCCGGATTCATGGCGGGCATCCCCATCATGGGCGCGATCCAGAGCCCGACGGCGGTCATGACCACGGTTCCGACGAGTCCGCCGACCACGGCTCTTCCATACTGAATGTTCACGGGTCCTCCTCATCTACGGGAGATTTCGACCTGCACGCACTGGAGCCGCCCCCCCAATCCGTGAGGGCCGCCTCAGGTTCCAGGTCAGGGATCCTGCGGAGGGGCGGGAAGGCCTCGCCGGGGGCCCGAGGCCAGCGCGGCGCCGGCGCTCGACAACGCCGACACGAAGAAGGGCACGAGGAACGTGAGCGCCATTTTCAGATACACGACTGGCGGGAGACCGCCCTGCACCATGACATCCCCATGATTGATGGCGATCAGTAGGGGTCCCACGACCAGCGCAAACTTGAGCGCGCGCAGGAGTACGCTGCGCCGGCAGAGCTCGACGAGAAGGGTCCGACCCGTCACGCTGGGCCACCCGAGGCCTTCTTCCTTGACCGGCCCTGGGTCCGGGGAGTCACTCGGCGCTCGACCGTCGACCCCTTGCGAAGAGGGAGGCGACCATCCGGTGCGTTGCCACCGTCAATTCCGCCCCATAGAGACGGGATTGATCCGGCAAGAGCGCCGGGTTCGTGCCATCCTCCCATCGCGGGTCGGCGACGCCGGTCTCATAGACGCGCTCCGCGCTGGTGGCCAGCGAATCGGTTCGAACGGACCATCACTGGTCCTCGTCCTGGGGAGCAGACCGACCGCTGGCCGCAGTCCGTTTGCGACGAACCCAGAGGCTGACTGCCCACCCCACCGCGACGATCAGGACGAGTCCCCCGAAGTGGGTGGCTTCGAAATCTGGGAGGAGTCCGCGAAATCCGGCGCCCGCACCCGTAAACAGGGCCACTCCGGGCAAGATTCCGAGAGCCGTGGTCCAGAGGAAGCGGGAGCGCGGAAGGTCGCTGAGCCCAAGGGCCCAGTTCAGCGCGGTGAATCCCACCCACGGCATCAACCTGAGAAGGAGAAGGCCGGCGACTCCCGCCCGGCGGGCCACATCGTCCGCGCGGCCCAAGGACCTCGGCGACAGCCATCGCTTGGCGGCCGGCCTCCCAAAGGTGCGGGCCAACTCGAAGCTGATGGCCGCTCCCAACATGGCTCCCGTCCAGACGAGAGCTGATCCGAGGATGGGACCGAAGAGCGCTCCCAGGACAAGGGCCGGTGCTTCCGCCGGTAGTGGAAGAACGGCTACGGCCGTCATTCCGACGAGCGCGATCATGTGTCCCCAGGGCCCCGAGCCCTCGATCCAGCCCGCGAGGATGTCTGCCATGGCTCATGGCACTGAGGTCGGAAGATGGCGGACGTCCATGCGCCGAAGCGTCCAGAGGAGCGTCCCGAAAAGTAGAACGAGGGAGCCTGGGATCAAGATCTGTGAGAGCGCAATGATGAGTGTCGACGCCTGTATCCCGAGGACAAGAAGGAGAGTCGGCGCGCAGCATGCACCCCCGGCGAGCAGCGGTGGGAGAGCCCCCAGGACGGTCGGGACACTCCTCAAGTCGCAAGCGCGAGGATCGCGGAGGAGTGTCAGCGTCATGGCGAGATTCAGGCCCGCGAGGCCCGCCAACGCACCGGTCACGAGGATGTTCAGGGGCGAAAAGAGAATGGTCACGCCCGGGACGGTGAGCTGAGCGACGGCTTCGAAGCTGAACGCACTCGTGCGCTCGAACATGCGGGTCCAGGGCGCCAAAAGAATCGTGGCTTCGCGTCCACCCCGCGACAGCAATCCCAGTGCGAGCTGGAGGGGGAGGAAATATGCGATTCCGAGAAGGATGGCCGTCCGGCGAAAACTGCGCACATGGAGTAGGGCCGCGAGGGTTCGAAGGGGCGCGGGACGTTCGGCCTCCGCTGTGATCCGCCTCTTCATCGGCACTGGGGCCACGCCGCCGCGCTGGCCTTCCATGGGCGCCTCAGGGGGTCTCACTATCCGGAAAAAAGGCATGCCAGGCGAAGAAGAAAGCTTGGACGGCGACGGTTCGATTCAAGGGAAGCGAGTCGGGAGCGAATTCCTCGTCGCCCATGCGGACCGCTCCGTTCGGCAGGGCGACCGGGAGATCCGCTCCCGACCGTTCGTAGATGTGGGCCGTATGTAGGGCGCGGTCGTACACCGCGATGAAACTCGGCGTCCCGAGTACTCGAGCCGAGGCGAGGTCCCGAAGGACGAAGTAGGCGCTTCCCGAGGAGGTGCGCGCGCCCACCACCATCTCCTTGGCGTGGAGCCGAACAGACCGGTGCATGACGGGGAATACGGTACCGTCCTCGACGTAGTATCCATCGGGGGGATTGTAGGAGCCGTACGGGTCGCGCGAGTAGTTGCGGAGGTAACCGGTCCGATCACTCAGCACCTGGGTATCCGGGTGCGCGGATCGCCAACGTTCCCAGGTCGTCCAGACGAGGCCGACCTCCGTGAGGCCGCGTCCCTCGTACGGGCCCGACAGGCCGGTAGCGGCGATCTGGGAGATGTAGCTCCCCGAGTCACGATCGTACATGACCAGGTTGCTGTTCAGCAGCTGGCCGGACACACCGAGCGCAGAATTCCCGCGCAGGAATCCTTGAGCGGTCGCCGTGAGAGGGCAGTAGGTGACCGCCACGTTGGTCCCGCCGACCCGATCGTTCACGATTTCGTGATGGACCATGATGGCTTGCGGATAGGCCCGCGCTTCGCCGTTCAGTAGGATCCCAATGACCATGTCCTCGGGAGCCAGCTGCGCCTCATCGGCACGTATGAAGCGCGGGGAGTCAATGGACGGGATGCCGTCGGGCGGTGGCCCTCCGGACCTCATGAAGTCCCGGTAGGCCGAAATCTGGTCTCCGAGCGCGTACCGGGTTTCCGTCAGAGGCAGCGCGCGGACCTCGCTCGGTGCCTGCGCGTGAACGAACCCAGCGCCCAACCAGGGGACCGCGGTGGCCAAAGCTACGGCAACGGGGACGGACCGAGTCACCATTCCACCGCCACGCTCCGCCGTATTGCCCCAAGGTATCGGAGGCTCAACGTGTCGCTGTCGGCGACGACGTATCCCCGCCAGATCGCTTTGGCCATCCCCAACTCCTCCGAGTTCCCGCGGCATCAGGAGCGCCACCCTGCGATTCCACTTCGCTTCTCCAATCCGCCGGCGACGCCCTGGGGTTCCGACGCCACCCCTTCATGAGTCCGCTCGCTCGTCAATCGGGCGGGACGAGCGCCGGGCTCTCTACCAGCGGATGGCGTGAAGTCGTTGCACGGCAGCCGCGAGCTGACTGAGGGACCGGGCCGTTCGGGGGTCACGGCCGAATCCGGCGTCGCATCGGGAGCGACACAGCGATTCCGACGGATTCGAGGCCAGGGGCGTGCGCCACCGGTCAGGCGTTCGACACCGGATTGCTCAGGGGCAGGGGTCCCGATTGCGGGCCTTGCAGACGCACGGCCTCCGGCCCATCGTTAAAGCTCTGAGTTTCTCACCATTGTAGGAAGGAGTCTTCGGAAATGTCCCAGAAAGTCATCGCGGTCGTCGGCGCGACGGGGGCCCAAGGGGGTGGGCTGGCTCGCGCCGTGTTGTCGGATCCGGAAGGCCGGTTTGCGCTTCGCGCGCTGACCCGCCGGCCTGACTCGGAGGCGGCTCAAACGCTCGCCGAGGCGGGCGCGGAGATCCGGTTCGCGGACCTGGACGATCCGGGGTCTCTCGCGGAGGCCTTTCGCGGCGCACACGGTGCGTTCTGCCTCACCAACTTCTGGGAACACTTCTCGGGCGCGAAGGAGACGGATCAGGGACGCCGACTGGCCGAGGCCTGCCACGCAGCAGGTGTTGAGCACGCGATCTGGTCCACCTTCGAAGACACCCGGCATTTCGTGCCGCTCGACGACGACCGGATGCCCACCCTCCAGGATGCGTACAAGGTCGCTCACTTCGACGCCAAGGCCGAGGCGGACGCCCGCTTCACCGCGCTCGGCGTGCCGACCACCTTCCTCCTCACCTCGGCGTACTACGAAAACTTGATCACCTTCGGTTGGGGCCCGCAGCGAGGCGAGGGGGGAGACCTCGTCATGGTCTTTCCTCTCGGAGCGGCGAAGATGCCCATGATCGCCGCCGAGGACATCGGACGCTGCGCCCTGGGTATCTTCCGGCGTGCGGACGAATACGTGGGGAAGGAGGTAGGCGTCGCCGGCGACCACCTCAGCGGAAGCGAGATCGCGGAAGCGCTGACCCGCGCTCTCGGACAGACCGTGACCTACGTGGACGTCTCGCCCGACGCGTATCGGCGATTCGACTTCCCCGGGGCGGAAGACGTCGGAAACATGTTTCAGTTCAAGCGCGATTTCGAGGAGATTTACCGGGGGCACCGCGATCTGGCCGAAAGCCGGCGCCTGAATTCCGACCTCCAGACCTTTGAGGAATGGCTTGGCCGAAACGCGTCGAGGATTCCCATTCCGGATTGAGGCGGGACACTCGAATCGTGATTCCGGCGGCGCTGCTCATCGCGCCTGGGCTCCGTCCCGCGAAGCGCCACGGATCACGAGGACTCCTCCGTTCCTCTACGCCTCCAGGATGCGGGGTGAGAATACTTCACCGAACATCTGAACCGGTGTACGAGAGACCCGATCAGAGGCTCCAGCGAAAGCACCAGTTCCTCCACGACAGCCTTACCAACACGGGCATTCACGCCTCGTCTTCGAATAAGAATGTCCGGCACTACGGTCTGGGTTCCTGGCCTTCTCCTCGGGGCGAGCCGCCTCCGGGTTCCATGCGGCGTCCCACGACCCGCGACCCCGCACGGCACCCTCGCTTCCGACTCCGGGCGTGCCTCTCGCTTCAACCCATAGCCCTTTGGGTCCCCGACTCTCGCATCATTCCTCCCTAGACTACGCATCCTGACGTGGCCTTCGCGACTTGAGCCCGAATTGAATTTCCAGCGCCGAATCCAGGGGCGCCTCACGACACCAGCCCCCCGGATCGGATTTCAAGGTACGTCTGAACTGCTTGCACCTCAGGCGCAGCAGCTCAGCTTCGCGACGTCGCCGTCCACCATCTGGGCGGCCAGCTTCACTGCCTCCGTCCATGTGAGGTAGGGATGTAGCGTCTCGACAATCTCCTGGACCGAAGCCCCCAGTCGAAGAGCCAGCGCACCTTCCCCGAGTAGCTCGCCAGCGGCTGCGCCCAGGGCGTGAAGGCCGAGCAGCTTTCCCGTCCCTTCCTCCGCCACCATCTTCACGAGGCCCCGCGGATCGTGCGTCACGGCAGCCCGAGGGAGGTGCTCCAGGGGAAGCCGTCCGACCTGGACCGAGAAGCCGCGCTCGCGGGCCTCATCCTCGGTCAAGCCCACCGCTCCCAGCTGGGGCGAGGTGAAGGTGACGCGTGGAACGACCGAGAGATCGAGGGGCTGGGCCGTTCCCTGAAGCGCATTCTCCGCCGCGAGCCGCCCGCCGGCCGCGGCCACGTAGACGAATCCGGGCCCGCCGGTTACGTCCCCCGCGGCGTAGACCCCGGGCCGCGAGGTTCGCATCGCCTCGTCCACCCGGATGAACCCCTGATCGTCCGTCTCCACGCCCAAGACCTCCAGCCCGATATCGGCGGTGTTGGCCCTTCGCCCTGTCGCGACGAAGATTCGTTCCCCCTGCACCCGGAGCGTTTCGCCCTCGTGCTCCGCCGTCACGGCGATTCTTCCGTTCCGGCGCTCGATGCGAAGGGGGCGTGCCCCGGTATGGATCTCGATGCCTTCGTCCTCCAGATACCTTCGGAGCAGGATCGCGAGCTCCGGATCCTCCGTGGGGAGGATCCGGGGAAGTAGCTCGAGCACGGTGACCGATGTACCGAAGCGAGCGAAGGCCTGGCCCAGCTCGAGCCCGACGGCGCTCGCCCCAAGAATCACCAACGACTCCGGCCGCTCCTCCAGCTCCATCGCGGAGGTGCTCGTCAGGTAGTCGACCCGGTCGAGCCCCGGGACCGGAGGTGCCCACGGGGAAGTCCCCGTGGCGATCACCACGCCACGCGCACGGAGAGCGAGTCCGTTCACCTCGACGGCGCCCTCGCGCGTGAGGCTCGCCCGTCCCTTGATCAGCCGGATCTCCGGGTAGGCCGCAAGCACGTCCAGGTACTTCTTCTCCCGGAGGTGGTCCACGACCTGTCGCTTCTGTCCGATCAGGGCCGACCAATCCACGATCGGCTCCGTGGGGGCGACGCCGGGGAATCCCCGGCGGCCCAGATGGACGTGCTCGGCCGCCGCGATCAGGTTCTTCGAGGGGATGCATCCCACATTCACGCACGTCCCTCCCTCGGTTCCACTTTCGACGATTCCTACGGAGCCACCCAACTCGGCGCCACGGATCGCCGCCGCCATCCCGGCACCTCCCGTGCCGATGACGATCAAATCGTAGTGGAAGCCGGAATCGGTCGAGCGTCCCCCGGTTACGCGGTTTGACTCGCGGGAGGGCGCCCTTCCGTCGTCGACGACCTTCGCCCCGTAGCCGGCCTCTTCGACGGCCTTGATGACTCCTCCGACCGTTGCGCCGTCGGCGAGCTCGAGCGTGCCCCGTCCCTGCGGATGGCGCACCTTCATCTGTTCGACACCCTCCACCGAACGGATCGCGCCTTCAATCGTTCGGGCACAGCCGTCGCACGTCATTCCACTGATTTCCAGCTCGATGGTCTTCATTCGGTGCCTCTCGCTCAGCCGCGGTCGCGAGCGTAATTGGAATGGGGTAGAGGTTCTGAGGAAGCGCGTGGCCCCGGACGCACAAGGTGGATCACCGTGCCACGATGAGCGATGTATCGCTCGAGGAGCAGGCCGAGCACGACCCCATAGGAGACGTGCGGGACCAAGCTCCCCAGGAAGACACCGTTCAGGATTCCCTGCCCGAGGTTCAGCCCGAAATAGCCCGTTCCCATTGCGACCACCATCGGCGCGGTCGTCATCATCCCCACTTCGACGATGAGTCCCCATACGAGGCCTCCCCACCACCGCGTCCGGCCGATGAGGAGTGCGTAGGTAAGGCCGAAGCACGCGCTGATCCAGAAATGATACAGGGAACCAAGGACGTCGGAGGCCGTGCTCGGGCCGAGGGCCATGCGATCGAGGATCAACACGCCGAACATCCTCGGCATGTTGCCGGGGAGATAGCCGAGCTGGAAGCTCGCCAAACGAAGCACGTCGAGCGCGGCCGTGGCGACGAACCCCACCCAAACCCCCGCCTCGATCCGGTTCACGAGCCGTGTATATCCCACCCGACGCGCCATGAACCACACGGCCATCAAGAGCGCGATGGAAGGGAGCAAAGCCACCCGCACCAGCGTCGGCATCGACGGCATTCCGGGGGTCAGCGCGAGCACCAGGATGTTCGGTCCCACGGCGGCGGGCACCACGGCAAATAGCGTGAGAACGGCCTCGCCCCGGGACGCAGGCGGTGCTGGGGTCGCCACGGGTGGGCTCGGCCGCAGCCGGAAGGCGAGCAGGATGCCGCCGGCGCCAAGCGCGACGAAAGCGAAGTCTACCCACGTGATCAACATGGCGGTCTTCCGGACGGGCTACCTGGTCGCATCCGCGGCGATCTGGGTGAACGTGCTGTCCATCATTTCCCCCATCATGCGAAGTTCTGGCGGGTAGCCGGCGAACGCGGCCGAGGGACGACGATAGCTCACGACGGTCCTGCCGTCCGCGCGCTCCCACACATAGAACCGCATCGGCATTTCGAGTCCGATCTCGGGGTGTGCGGGCAAGTTCTCTCGCATCATGGCGGGGTTGCCGAACTCGATGGTGAGGGAGCCGCCTGTGGATGCGCCGACCATGCGAAGCATGTTCTGGTGATCCACTTGCGCCACGATCATGAACGCCCGGCTTTCGAGCGCCCGTTCCAGCTGACTCACCGTTGTCCGGAAGTTCTGAGCCGAGACTCGATCTACCCGCTCCTGCGCTGGTGCGGTCACCGGGACCAGCCCGGCCAGAAGTCCCCCCACGATCAAAGCCACTGAGACGACACGCATTTCCCACCTCCGTTGCTGAGATGACACGCACTGCTATTTCCGTTCAGGAGCGCTCGACCGAATCTCACCGGCTTTCCGCGAACCGCCGAGCGCTTCGCGCTGAAGCGCTCTAACTTCAGTTCCGGTCGACGACATCCGCTCGAACACCCGTCAGACGTGACAGCTCCCCCAGGATATCCGTGGGGTTCGTCACATCGGGATCGAAGGTCACGAACCCCTGCGCGGACTCATGGAGGAAGCCCGCGTCGTGAACTCCTCCGACCTGGCTCACCGCCATTCGGGCGGTGGCGGCGCACCCATCACAGGTCATGCCCGTGACATCGAGCAGCAGCGTTTCCATGCCCTCGGGCGTCGGTGGCACCTCCAGCGGAGCCGAAGCCCGTGCGCTGGCCGGGCTCACCGCGTTCGGCGCGACTGCGCGTTCCATCCCCAAGGGGATGTGAAGAGCGATTCCGCCGAGGATCGCGGCGGCGGCCAGTGCAAGTTGCCAGCGCGGCATGAGTTCACCTCCCTAAGGGATGCCTAGAAAAGAAGGCTCTGCCAGGACGGGAAGGTGGCGAACACGATCGCCACGACCGTGGCCGCCCAGAGCATGAGCTTCGTCCGGCGCCGGACGCCCGGGTCGGCGCACGGTTGATCCGCGTCGCAGGCCGCTTTTTCCTCGCGATGCACCGTGTAGAAGCCGAAGGCCAGGAGCGCGGCCGTCCCACCCAGGAAGTACGGACGGAAGGGCTCGAACGCGACCAGGCCGGCGCCCGATACCCCGGCACCCACCGCGATCATCGGACCCGCACAGCAGAGCGCCGAGCCAACCGCCGCGGCGACGCCTCCCGCCACGGCCATTCCTGTTCTGAGCATGGCTTCCCCCCTTCGATCGTCCGAGCCTCTCTCACCCGTCTTCCCGACACGCGGGTTGGGTGAGCATCTCCCTCCTTTCCGCCTCCTTCGTGCGAGCGGAGCCCCCGGCTCCCATGAGCCCGCATCCCATGGTAAACCCTGGACCATACTACGGAGTCAAGCGTACTCTTTCAGAGGAGATGATCGCCGGGCCGGGGGCCGTCCTAATGCCTAGCCGGAGGGAAACAGAGCGATGGCCGAAATGACGATCGGGCAGCTGGCGAAGCGGACCGGGGTGGGCGTCGAAACCATCCGGTACTACGAACGGCGCGCGCTCCTTCCGGAGCCGCCGCGCACCCCGGCCGGATACCGGAAGTACGGGCATGACACACTTCGGAAGCTGCTCTTCATTCGTCAGACCCAGGAGCTCGGGTTCACGCTAAACGAGATCGCGAGGCTTCTGGACCTGAGCGTTCGACCCGGCGCGAGCTGCATGGACGTCGAGGCCCATGCCGAGCACACGATCGAGCGCATCGACCGTCAGATCGGAGAACTGAGGCGCATGAAGAAGGCGCTCACTTCATTGACCCGCGCCTGTCGGGAAGGCCGTCCCACGGGAGAGTGCCCGATACTGGTGACACTAAACGATTAGACGCTCGTCGGTGGAGGTCGGGCTAGCGGAGACCGGGAGCCTCTTGAGCAGCTGGTGCATCGCATGCGTCAGAACATCGAGTCAGAACATCGAGGAGGACCGCACGAACCCTGGATTTCCCGTCAGCGACGCCGGCGTGGGGAATCGTTTGGCGGCTGAGGGTCCGAGTCCGGCTCGAGACGGCCGGCTTGAACAATCTACCCTTCCCTTCCTCGCTGCGGGCACCACCGAGGCCAGTGGCAAGCGTGCGGTCGATTCGACTAGGACCTGTTCTCACGAACGCAGCGCCTCGGCGATGAGCGCGAAGTTGCACCGAAGCGGTCTCGGAGCTCACCCCATCCCGTCGAGCGCCTTCAGATAGAAGGCGAGCGGGAGGTCGCGCTCCCAGGCGAGGTCGCGCGCGGGTCCCTTCCCCCCTTCCTCTCCCCCGATCCGCCGGCCGTCCAGCCGCATGGGCGGCGGGGTTTCGGGGATCCGAACGCCGGTCGGGGTGAAGAACGTCGCGGCGCCGGGCCGCCTGCGGTCCGCCTGGAGCCGGAACCCGCCCTCGTGCAGGAGCCGGTGATGGGTCCTACACAGCAGCACGAGGTTGTCGAGCGTGGTCTTGCCTCCGTCCGCCCAGTGTCGGATGTGATGCGCGTCCGTGTACCGGGATCCACACCCGGGAAAACGGCATCCCCGATCGCGAAGATCGAGCGCCCGGCGCATGCGAGGGGGAACGACCCGGGTTCGCGCATGACCCGCGGAGGCCGCGGCACCACCGGCTGCGCCATCGCCCGCCCCCGCATCCACGACCGCGGCGTCGCAGGCGATCCGCCGGGACGTTTCCGCGGGAACGCGGGTACCGTCTTCCAGATGTGAGCGGTCCGGATCCCCGGACTCCGACAGCGTGTGGTCGTCCGCGTGGAGGACCACGAGATAGCGCTCGGAGCGCCCGAGGCCGGCGGACTCCTCGCCTTCCAGGCCCGGAGAGGCGAGCGCCCGCTCCGCGAGGAGACCCAGGGCATCCGCCCGGCGCTGCTCGGGCGTCACTTCCGGGACGCTCCCCCGGTAGAGCGCGTCGCTCGCCGCCTCGATGGCCCGCATGACCAGGGCCCCCACCTCGGGATCCAGGCGTCCGCGGATCACGAACGACCCGTCGTCGTCGGGGAAGATCGAGAGGGTGCGGGAAGCATGACGAATCGCTTCGGCCGCGGCCTCGTCGTGCCGATCCAGGCGCTTCCAGGAACGGACGAGGCGCTCGAGCTCGGAGGCCGTCATCGACCGCGCGTACCCGAGAAGCTCCGCCTCGCTCTCCGAGTCCGCGATGCGGGTGAGGGCGCGAACCTGGCTGAAGGAGAGCTCACCGCGCGACATGGCCGCGTCCGTCTCGGGGAGCTCGGCCAGAGCGCGGGCCACGCGAACGCGCTCCCGCGCCGCACCCTTATCCAGTCCCGTGCGGTAGGCGAGCCACGACGCACAGGACGCGAACCCCTCACGCTTCCATCCCTGCAGGCGATCGAAGCGGGCGATGAGGGAGAGGAGCCGGCGCGTCTCCGATGCAAGGAGCGCGGACACCGAGGTGATCTCGTCAGCGAGGGTGGTCAGGAGGTCGGGGTCCACCTCCTCCCAGGGTTCGCGCCAGGGTTCGCGGGACTCGCGGGCATCGAGGATCATGGGGCACCTCCATCGCAGAGCGAAAGTTCGTCGTGTGGACGATGTTCGAGCCGTGCGGACCGGACGTTTGGCGTCGCCGGATCGCGCGCGCTCTCTAAATATCGGGGGTGGTTTCGCGACGTCCTGAGGGGCCGGAGGAGGCACGAGGACGGCCTCAGAGGATCCAGATGGGTCGGACGGGCGGCTGTGTGATCAGGGAAGGCCGCTGACCGGCTTCAGGGACGTGTACGGAGGATATCCGGGATGAGGGGGACCCCGCGCGTTCCAAGGCCGTCCATGGCTGGATGGGACTACATGAGAGCGCGCCCTTCGGATTCAGACCGGACCGCCCCCAAACTCCAGCTGAACGATCGAGTGCCCTCGACCCGTCAAAGCCCCGCACAGGTTCCCGCCGCACTGCGCAACGAGATCATCCGAGGATTGTCGCTTCGCCCCAGGAGACTCCCGCCCCGGCTCCTCTACGACTCCGCGGGAGCCCGACTATTCGATGAGATCACGCGGCTCCCGGAGTACTACTTGACCCGCACGGAACTCTCGATCCTCAAGACGTGCACTCCGGAACTTGCGACGATCATGGGCCCTCGGGTTCGGGTCATCGAGCCCGGCAGCGGAAGCGGCGCCAAGACCGAGATCCTCTTGCGGGCGCTGGAACATCCCGCCGCCTACGTGGCGGTCGACGTGACGCGCGGCGCCCTCCGCGATTTGAGCGACCGGCTGCGCCGTCTCCATCCGACCCTTGATGTAACGCCGATTCAGGCCGACTATTCCAGACCTTTCGACCTGGTGAGCCCCGCGACGAACGCGGAACGGACCATCGTGTTCTTTCCGGGATCGTCAATCGAAAACTTCACCTCGCGGGAGGCGATCGACTTCCTGCGGCACATGGCCGGACTGGTGGGACAGGATGGCGGGATGATTCTGGGAGCGGACCTGACCAAGGACCGAGCGACGATCGAGGCCGCGTATAACGATTCCGCCGGCGTCACCGCGCGCTTCAATCTCAACGTCCTCAAGCACGTGAACCGACTTCTTTCCGGGGACTTCGTCGAGGGCGAGCCGATCATCACGGAGTATTCGCACAAGTACTCCCCGGAGGCCCTGGATGCCCTGATCGCCGCGGGAAGCTGGGTTACGCGGCGCGAGTGGCTGGATGACCGGAGCTGGTTCTCCGTCCGGTTCCTCGAAAGTCGGTCCGACCACACTTCCACTTAGCGAGGGAACATGCGGACTAGTGCACCCAACCATCTTGTTCGAACCGGGGCCTTGGCCACCCTGATGGCCCTCGCGGGCCCCACGGCCGCCCTGGGTCAGGTCACGTCCGCTCCCACCATCTCAGCCGAGTTCCCCTTCGAATCGAGATTCGTGGAGGTGCTCGGATCGCGGATGCACTACGTGGACGAAGGCGGTGGAGCTCCGATCCTCTTCATCCACGGGAATCCCACCTCGTCCTATCTCTGGCGAAACGTCATACCGTATCTGAGCGAGGGGTACCGCGCCATCGCGGTGGACCTGATCGGGATGGGACGTTCGGACAAGCCCGACATCGCGTATACGTTTCAGGATCATGCTCGGTACCTGCGCGGTTTCATCGAGGCGCTCGATCTGCGGAATCTCACGCTCGTGGTGCACGACTGGGGATCGGTCCTGGGATTCCAATATGCGTTGGACCATGAGGACAACGTCGTCGGGGTGGCCTTCATGGAGGCGATCGTGCCACCCGCCTACCCCAACCCGAATCCGCTCGGAGGTCTCTTCGCACGACTACGCACCGCGGGAGAGGGGGAAGAGCTCATTCTCGAGCAGAACCTGTTCGTGGAGCAGATCCTCCCGGGAAGCGTGGTGCGAGGACTCACCGAGGAAGAAATGGCTCACTACCGGGAACCCTTTCCGACTCCCGCCTCGCGGCTCCCCACACTCGTCTGGCCGCGGGAGCTCCCCGCCGGAGGCGAACCCGCACGAAACGTCGAGGTCGTGGAGGCGATCGGAGCCTGGATGCGGAGCACGGATCTTCCGATGCTGCATCTTTGGGCCCGACCCGGCGCGCTGAATCCGGAGTCCTTCGCCGAGACCATGGTTCGCGAGGTCCGAAACCTCCAGTCCGCGTTCATCGGCTCGGGGCGCCACTACGTCCAGGAGGATCAGCCCGAGATCATCGGACGGACCATTGCCGACTGGCGGCGCCGGCTGGACCGATGAGCGGATTCCAACTGCCCGCCGGTCGCCACTGCGGGAGGGGAAAGGGCCGCCCTTGGAGTGGAACGCCGCCGTGAAACCTCAGGCCGCTTCCCAGTCGGCGCGCCACCCCTCGTGGGGGCAACTCCCATTGAGGAGCGCTCCGTCGGCCAGGACCTCGTAGAGTTCCTCGAAGCTCTTCACAGTTTCGGGGCTGATCCGCCGGAAGAGGTAGGAGCCCGAGATCTCTTCGGGACCCTCGAGTCCCATCGCCGCCAGAAGCTCGAGAAAGCTGTGGACGGTTTCGCGGTGGAAGCGGAAGACGCGTTCGCTCTTGTCCGGGACGTCCAGAGTGCGATAGAGGGCCCCATTCTGCGTCGCGATTCCCGTTGGGCAGGTATCGTTGTTGCACCGTAGTGCCTGGATGCAGCCGAGCGCCAGCATCATTCCGCGCGCCGAATTGCAGGCGTCCGCGCCGAGCGCCATGGCGCGAATCATGTGGAAGCCGGTGAAGATCTTTCCACTCGCGAAGAGTCGAACCTGATCGCGGAGTCCCGCACCGCGGAGGGCGTTATGCACGAGGATCCAGGCGTCACGCGCCGGCATCCCCACGGAATTGGCGAACTCGAGAGGGGCGGCCCCCGTTCCCCCTTCCCCGCCGTCCACCGTGACGAAGTCCGGCGCGATTCCTGTGTCCCTCATCGCCTTGCACACGGAAAGCACCTCGCGGCGCCGGCCCACGCTCAACTTGAACCCGACCGGCTTTCCCCCGGAGAGCTCACGTAGGCGAGCCACGAACTCGAGGAGGCCAACCGGCCCCGCGAAGGCGGAGTGGCGAGGAGGCGAAAAAACCGTCTCGAAAGGTCGAAGGCCGCGAATAGCCGCGATTTCTGGCGTGACCTTGGGTGCCGGAAGAATTCCGCCATGCCCAGGCTTCGCTCCCTGGGAGAGCTTCAGCTCGATCATCCGCACCTGGTCGGCCGCCGCTTCGGCTCGAAAGCGTCCGGAGTCGAAGGTCCCGTCCGCGTTCCGGCATCCGAAGTAACCCGTCCCGATCTGCCAAACGAGATCGGCGCCTCCTTCCCGGTGGTGGGGGGAGATCCCTCCTTCGCCCGTATTGAGGGAAAATCCGCCCTTCTTCGCCCCAAGCGCGAGGGCACGGACGGCGGTAGGCGAGAGTGCCCCGAAGCTCATCGCGGAGATGTTCAGGCGAGAGGCGAGGTAGGGGTGCCGGCACTCGCGGCCGCCCACGCGGATGCGCGGCTCTTCCTCCAGCACGGCGACATCTGTTAGGGAATGCGCGGCCCACTCGTAGCCGTCCCGGTAGACGTCCCTCTGGGTTCCAAACGGCTGCGTTTCGAGTTGGCCCTTGGCACGTCGGTAGACGATACTCCTCATTTCCCGTTCGATTGGGAACGCATCGATGTTGGATTCGACGAAGTACTGCTGGATCTCTGGACGGATCGCTTCGAAGCCGTATCGGAAGTGCCCGAGGATGGGAAAGTTGCGGAGGATCGTTCTTCGGCGCTGGACGACGTCGTAGATGCCCAGACCCACGAGAGGCCCGACGACGGCCAGAGCCGCGAGGGCGGGAGGCCAGAGCATCCCCATCACCGCGACGAGGAAGAGCGTCCCGGCGCTGACGAAGTAGAACCAGCGTCTGACCATTTCGAGGCTCCGAAGCGGGGTTGGACCGGAAGTCGGGCAACGCACCGCTCGTGTGGCGAAGCCCCGCACCGGAAATCCTCGGGCCCGCCGTGTGGTTCCGGGCGGCCCACCCCTGCCGGGCCGAGCCGGCACCCCGCATGGAACCACGCCGCCCATTCACCGATTTCTCTGGTGAGACCGTCATGATCAATCAACGCATCACATTTCCCGGCGCGAACGGCGATCAGCTGAGCGCCCGCCTGAGCCTTCCCCCGGACGGGGACGTCGTCGCCTGCGCGCTCTTCGCCCACTGCTTCACCTGCTCCAAGGATCTGAAGCCGGTGGTCAACATCAGCCGAGCGCTCACCCAGGAGCGGATCGCCGTTCTTCGCTTCGACTTCACCGGCCTCGGCGAAAGCGAGGGCGACTTCGCCGATACGACCTTCTCGTCGAACGTGGAGGACCTGATCGCCGCGGCCGCGTACATGGATGAGATGTTGTCCGCCCCGGCGATCCTGATCGGTCACTCCCTGGGTGGGGCGGCGGTCTTGCAGGCGGCGGGCCGACTCGACTCGGTTCGCGCCGTGGCGACCATCGGAGCACCCTACGACCCGGAACACGTGAAGGGACTTCTCGGAGACGCGGCGGAGGCGCTCGACCATCGGTCCGAAGTCGCCGTGTCCATCGGGGGACGCTCTTTCACCGTGAGCCGGAAGTTCATCGAGGATCTGTCCGATCAGCGGGTGGAGGAGGTGATCGGCGCCCTCAAGCGCCCGCTCCTCGTCTTCCATTCGCCGGTGGACCGAGTGGTTGGAATCGAAAACGCGGCGCTGATTTTCAAAGCGGCGAAGCATCCGAAGAGCTTTGTCTCGCTCGACGACGCGGACCACCTCCTCCTGGACGAGCAGGACTCCCTCTACGTGGGTTCGGTCCTCGCCGCCTGGGTCCACCGGTATCTGGAGCTCCCGCCGGAGCCCGCCACGATTGAAGATCTCGCGACGGACAATCGCGTAACCACACGCACGGTGTCCGGCTCGTTCCGTACCGAGATCGCCGCGCGGGGATACGCCCTCACGGCCGATGAGCCGAAGGCCGCGGGCGGCGACGGCCTCGGACCGACTCCCTACGATCTCCTCGCCGCCGCGCTCGGTGCCTGCACGTCCATGACGCTCCGCATCTACGCGGACCGGAAGGGGTGGCCCCTCGAGCAGGCGATCGTGCGGCTGGAGCACTCGAAGATCTATGCCAAGGACGAAGAACGGGCGGCCAAGGAAGACGCGCGCCTCGACGAGCTCGAGCGAGAGGTGACCCTGATCGGTCCATTGGACGAGGAGCAGCGTCAAAGGCTTCTCGAGATCGCCGAGCGCTGCCCCGTCCATCGGACCCTGGACGCCGGGGTCCGCATCCTGACCCACGCGGGGAGTGAGCCGGCGAAGCCGAGAATGGTGGCAAGCCAGCCCGAAGCGAAACTCAGCGGAGAGGAAGAGCAATGATGCGGCCCAGCGTGATTCTGGTTCGGGAGTGGGAGCAGCAGATGTCGTCCAGCGGGTGCTGCGGACGCCTCGAAGGCGACTTCCTAAGCTGGAACGGGGAGACCTGCTTCCCCGAACGGCGCCGCGAGATGGAGAAGGCGGGATCCGTCTACCGCGAGGTCCGAAAGCGACTCGGCGAATCCGTCGATCTCCGTGTGGTGGACCCGAGAAACTGGATCTCGCTCCTTCCGATTCTCCTCCGGGACTTCCGGCGGTACCGGGTGCCACCTCGGGAGTGGCTGCGGACGATCGGCGGGCTCAAGGTGAATGCGGTGGTCGTGAACGGGCGCCTCATCGCGAGCGGGGAGTGGCCCGATCCGGCGGTGCTGGCGGCGGCGTTGTTCGCCCACGACGCTCCGGTGCCCGAGCCAGTTTGACCTTTCCAAACGATCACAACCCAACCAACGGAAGGGAGCGCGCGCTTCGCATAGGACGGCACGGAAGCTTGGATCAGGCCCGGGGAGCGCCGTCAGCCGAATCCGCGGTTCTGGGCCCTCACCGGGTTCTACTTCCAGTCGATTCCGTTCGTGATGGCGGATCCCGGTATACGATTCCGCACCCCTCCTCCAGAGGCATTGCAAGGAGTTCCTCACGACCGGGTCATGGCGTACTACGACCAGGGAGTCGGGGAGTCGTCCGGCGACGTCTATCTCCTCTACCTCGACCCCGACACGGGTCGCGTGGCCGCGATCGTCTACACCGTCACCTACGGACGGCCTTACGTCCCCACCCCCGACGGACCGGAGCCTCCCGAATCCGGTACGTTCTTCTTTTACGAGGACTACGTGACGGTCGACGGATTGACCGTGCCCACTCGTTTCCGGGGATATGCCTATCAGGATGGGCAGGAAGGCGCATTCCGGAACGAGGCATGGGTCTCCGAAATCTCGTTTCGGGAGCCCTTCGATGAGGTCCGCCTCGTGAAGCCCGCCGACGCACGCGTGGAGCCCTATCCGATCGAGTGATCCGCCGAATCCTGGCGCGTCCGCCTGCGGCGCGCGCGGCCGATGGAACCCCTGGAGATCCGCGCGGATTGGAGAGATGCAGTTCGATTCGCACTGATTCATCCGATCGAAAGACGACTTCCGGAGGTTTCCGATGGCAAAGGTTTCCGTGGTAGTGCTGGCGGGCAACGATGCCCGATCCGACCTCGCGCGCGTCTTGAACGGACTGACGCTCGCGCGAGAAGCGAAAGATGCGGGTGACGACGTCGAGATCGTCTTCGATGGAGCCGGGGTGACCTGGATCCCCGAGCTCAACAATCCCGAGCACAAGCTCCACAAGGTGTTTCTCGGCGTGAAGGATCGGGTCGCCGGCGCGTGTGAGTTCTGCGTCAACGCCTTCGATGTGAAGGATGGGGTGAGGGACGCGGGAGTTCGCTTCCTGAGCGAGTTCCAGGGGCATCCGAGCCTACGGCAGCGCGTGGCCGACGGGTACGAGGTCGTGACCTTCTGATCGGCGCTCGATCCGTCTCAACTGGACTCGATCCGTCCCAACTGGAAAGGGAGCGGGATTCGCCGGGAATAGCGGGAACGTTGTGGGGATGGGTGAGGTCCCGATCGAGGGGCCTCACCCGTCCTCGCTTAGGCCATTTCACCACGCCACTCAGGAGGCCAGATGCCCAGTCGCGCTCAGATCTGCACCCTCGCCCTTGCCGTTACCCTGACCGTCTTTCCGGGACACCTCATTGCACAGGACCCGCCCATCGTGCCGCAGACGCCTTACGCCGACTATCGAGTTAGTCAGCCCGCGCGGGTCACGCAGCGGATGGGGACGACGGAACTGACCGTGGTCTACAACCGGCCGGTGGCGAGGGGACGAGACCTCTTCGGCGCGCTCGTTCCCTGGGACTCGATCTGGAACCCCGGCGCGGACGAGGCGACCCGCCTCGAGGTGGATGAAGACGTCCTGATCGAGGGGCAAGTTCTTCCGGCAGGGCGGTACAGCCTCTGGGCCATCCCCGGTCCCGCGGAGTGGACGCTGATCTTCAGTCGCTCCTGGGATGTGCCGCACCGCCCCTATCCGGAGGGAAACGAGGCCCTTCGCCTACGGGTCC
Source organism: Gemmatimonadota bacterium (assembly GCA_040882465.1). Lineage (NCBI taxonomy): Bacteria > Pseudomonadati > Gemmatimonadota > Gemmatimonadota bacterium. Next base: position 38,162 of record JBBEBG010000040.1, on the reverse strand, counting down.
GGCCGGAGGCGGCGGATCACATGGAGACGCTCGCCTTCTACTTCCCCTTTGCGACAGCCGACGCCGCCATCCTCGCGCTCCACTGGGGCGAGATTCGGATTCCGGTCAGCGTGCGGCGACCGGACTGATGGACGTCTCCGCGCCCGGCGGCGCGGCCATGGACGGGTCCGGTGGCCTGGTCGGTGTAATCACCTGCCCGTCCTGCGGGTCGGCGGCGCACCTGGCGATCCCAACCGATGCGTGCCTCTGGCAGTGGGACTGCCCCGCGTGCCGCGCCCGCGTCCGGCCGAAACCCGGTGACTGCTGCGTCTTCTGCTCCTACGGGGACCGGAGATGCCCATCCGCGGCTTCGCCGGAGTGAGGGCGGCCACCCGGATCTCCTGAACAGGGTGGGATCACCTCGGGTCGCCACCCTCCTCTCACTCCGTCAGCGCAAGCAAGTAGCGCGTGAGAATCTCGATGTCCTCGACGGTGATACCGAGTTGATCCGGAGGAGGCATCGCGGGACTGTACCCGTCCACGACGAAGTCTGCGGGATTCCTGAGTGAAGCGCGGACGTAGTCCTCCGTCGTGGGCCATCGCGCCGGGTCTCGTGAGGGCCTGGAACCCACGGCGGAGAGGTCCGGTCCCACCATGCCTCCGACGCCGGCGATCATGTGGCAACCGTTGCACCCGATACGGCCGAACAGCGCCGCCCCGGGAGCTCCCGGGGCGGCATCGGGCGCCGACGCGACGATCGAATTCATCCTCGGCACCAACTCCGCCGAGTCCGACTCCGCGAACGTTCCGTCCTCGGCCGCGCCGCCCCTACACCCGGCAGGCACGAGCGAAACCGCCGCGAGAATCCGAACGGGGAGGCACCGTGGCGCACGCATCGAGGTCAGTCCCCGCACCTGGGGGCCTGCGTCGGCATGAACATCGTATCCGTGCCGGGCTCGATGGTCCGCGCCGGCATGCCCATCATCGCCGGCATCTCCATACGCTGAACCGCGATGTGCTTCAGCCAGTAGCCCGTCTCTCCCGGGGTCCCTCCGCCGTGTCCAGCATCCCAAGCCCCCACCCTCGCCGTGCGGTGGAAGTGCGTGAACTCAGGACCCGGCTGATCCTCCGCGCACCACCGGCCCGGCACGGCCCACCCCGTGAACATCGGTCCGGATGCATCCGCGAGGGCCGCGTTGAAGTGGAGGAAGAGGTAGGTGCCGTCGCCATTTGCGAACCAGAGATGGTCGGGGGCGTCCGGCGTAAAGGGGCTGTCCTGCGTGAACGCATTCACAAGCTGCTGACCCACCATCTGCGCGGCGGCAGGGCTCACCTGCGCCTCCGCGTACGCCGTACCGCCCAGTGCGAAGGCGAGGGCGGCGAGGGCCATCACGCCGAAGCGTGCGTGCCGTGCAGGGACGGACTTTGATGTCTTCTTCTTCATTGCTCGGTGCTCCGTTGAGAGGTGACGTGCGATCCATTGCACCCCCCCCAATCCGGCCGGGCGGGGAATGGGTTCCAGAACCTGACCTGGAACCCGCGGCCCCCTCCCACGGATTGGAGCGTCGGGCAGCCACGAAGTGACCGGCGGCCCCGTGCGGGCCCTCATGCGGGCGATGCCTTGCACGGCCCCCGTCGACCGAGCCGCTCGGAATGCGCATGACGAAGGCCGATGACCAAGACAGAAGTTTTCAGGACGAGGCGCTGCCGCACATGGCAGCGGTGCTTCGGTTCGCCCTTCGACTCACCCAGGAGCCGGACCAGGCCGAAGACCTGGTGCAGGAGACCTACTTGAAGGCGTATCAGAAGTGGGATCAATACGCGCGCGGGACCCGCGCCAAGAGCTGGCTCTTCACGATCTGCCGAAACGTTTACCTGCGTGCCGACGAACGAACGAAGCGCCATGAGGAGATCGTCGCCGCGGAAGTGATCGACGGAACCGACTCCATGACGGGTGAGGGCACCGTGTTCGCCGCGGTCGGCGAAAGGGACCCGGAGGGCACGTTCTGGTCCCGGATGATCGACGAAGAGATTATGCGCGCCATCGACGGGCTCCCCGCCGAATATCGCGACGCGGTCGTCCTTTCTGATCTGGAAGAGCTGTCCTACGACGAGATTTCGACCGTGCTCGACGTACCCGTGGGAACCGTGAAGAGTCGGCTGTCTCGCGGACGGCACGCGCTCCAGGAGGATCTTTACGAATACGCCGTGCAGTCGGGAGTCATCGCTCCACGTGCACAACCCGAATGGAGCACTGGAACCGAACGGGAAGGAGATGAGACATGAGCTGGACCGGCGATCTTCGGCGGATTCTCGAACGACTCCTTCAGGGTAAGGAGACGGCCGCAACCCCCAGCGACCAGGTCACCTGCCATGAGGCCGCTTCTCGGGTCTATGAGTGGCTCGACGGCGAACTCCCGCCGGAGCTCGCGGATCGGGTGGGGGCTCATCTGGAGACCTGCGCCCGCTGCTACCCGATGCTGGTCTTCGAAAAGAGTTTCCTGGAGGCGGTTTCGAGTGTCGCGGACGACGCTCCACCGCCGGAACGGCTGAAGGAGCGAGTTCTGCGCTCTCTCGAGACGGAGGGATTCACGGCCAAGTGAAGGAAGGGCGATGACTCCCGGCTCAACAGCAGGGCGTCCCTCCGCCTCCGGCACCCGAAACCGCCGCAGCCGGCCCGCAGTCGAAGAGCCCGAAGTGCGTCGTTCGGGATCCATCCACACGAAAGTGCGGTGCGTATCGGGACCGGGAAAGCATGTCGGCAGTGTTTCCGCACACGCGAAGCGGCCGGCCCGATTCGAATCGGTGGTGGTCGTCGAGCTCGAAGGCGTGCGGGTGCGTCGGAATGCTCCCGAGGTATGTGGCCACCTCTCCGTAATCCTCGCATCGATCTTCAAGAGGGAGCTTGAAGGCCCGATAGGTGCGGGAGGTGAAGCCCACCATTCCCACTCTTCGCTCGAAATCCGGATTTCCCAGGTCCACGGGACGCGAGTGAACCAGGCGAACGTCGGCGCAGCCAAGACCGGTGACGATTCGACGAAAGTCCTCCACATACATCGCGCCGGCCAGGCACTCCCCGAGGAGGACAGGGTCTTCTCGAAGGTGAGCGGGGACCCTCCGGTCGGCGAAGACGTCCGAGAAGTAGAGTTCTCCTCCCGGCTTCAACGTTCGAAAGACCTCAGCGAACAGGCGTGGCTTGTCGGGCGAGAGGTTGAAGACACAGTTGGATACGACGACGTCGATGGATTCGTCCTCGAGGCCCGCTGACGCCAGATCTTCCATGAGTCCATCGAGGAAGTGGACGTTCGATTGGCTCATTCCGAAACGATCCGCGTGCCAATCCCGATAGGCCCGCGCCACCTCGAGTTGCCCTTTGGTCATGTCGAGTCCGAACACGCGCCCTTGCTCTCCGACAAGTGCCGAAAGGACGTAGGCGTCGCGCCCCGCCCCGCACCCGATGTCGAGCACGGTCACACCGTCGAGCGCGGGAGGGATCGGCGCGCCGCATCCGTAGAAGCGGGCCTGGACCTCGGGGTGCACCGTCGCGGCCACTTCCTTGAGATGGTCGGGAAGCGTCTCTGCTGCGCAGCACGCTCCAGATTTCAGATCCGAGCTGGACTGCAGTACGCGTCCGTAGTAGTCACGTATCGCGTCGATACCATCCTCAACGAGCGTCGTCATAGTCCCCGTCGGGTGGGAGGGATGAAGAGCACAGAGGAAAATCCGTGCGGCGTCCCGAAGGTTCCCGGCTCCGGTGCGGAGCCTCGCGATCCCGGAGCGGGGCGGACGGGATCGCGACTGCGGACCGAGACACTACGTGTGCATGTTTGTGTGCATGTTCGCCCGGCACGTTCGACCGGGCTCTTGCATGTGGGAGAGACCGTGAAGCTCGAGTCCGTCAGGATCCAATGCTTGCGCACCTTTGCGGATGCGACGACTGGAGCGGGGCGATCAAGTTCGGCGCTCTTCGGACGCTGAAGTGCGTGCTACTTGGAAATTCGGGTCAGTGTCCGGACAACGTCCTGGTACAAGCGGTCGGGTGCGACATCGAGACCGCCCGGCCACACCACTGTACCGCTTTCCGGATCGACGGTGGCTTGCGCGAACTCGGAAGGGTCTTCGGTCCAACGCTTGAACACCCCCCGCCCGGCCAGGTCGGACAGGTCCGCCTCTCCCTCGGTTCCGTCCTCGAAGCGAATCCAGATCTTAAAGGGGGCTCGTGCCTTCACTGCGACCACATCGTAAAGCATGTCAGTTTCCTCCCTTACTACCGGAGCGGCTCGATCGAGCCGGGTGGTTCGTGGTTGATGACCCGCCTCCAGGCGTCCTGTAGATCGCCCTGGTGAATCGCTGCCCACTCCATTACGAGGCCGAGCGCACGCGGCGGAAGCTCGCCCCTGAGTAGCGTCAGGTCTGCGATCGCGATGCTGGCCTTGAAGCCGGCGTACCGCGCATGGAAGTGGGCTGGCTCATGATCACCCCAATACAAGTAGATCGAGATGCCGAAGAATTCGCTTACTTTGGGCAGCCCGGCCTCCCCTCGTTGAGCGCTGGCTGAGGAATTGTACGGCCTCCAGAGGCGTTTGTGGAAGGCGGCACGGTGTTTCGGCCCCGGGGAGGGATGCAAGCTGTGCACGTTTGTGTGCATGTTGAGATCCCCGAACCCCGTGGATGATCCGAAAACCATCCACGAGATCCAGGGATCATGTTGGCGCGGTGACTCGACTTCCGTGAAAATCGGCCGAATCCCGCGGCGCTGTTAACCAGGAGGTTGTAAGTTCGAGCCCTACTGCCCAAGTCTACGGAAGTGGCCGAGCAGCGCGGTTGTTGGACCTCAAGGTGTTTGTGAAGTCCGGAAGGTGTGCATGTTCGCCCAGCCGGTTTCCTACCCTTTCGTCGACCCCTCGGCCTCGCATCCCGTAGATCCAGCTCGGCAGGATGCTCACCGCAAGCGCTTCGAGTCGCTTGTCGAGGCCGGTGAGCACGGCGATTCCGAGTAGCGGCACACAGCACCCGAGAATCCTCTTCCCGACGGCACCGGCTCCCGGATCCGGAAGCCGGCGGCGTGCGAGGAATCCGCCCGACAGAAGTCCCGCGCCGAGAAGCACGCCCCCCGTTCCCACCCCGTAGGAGAGCATCACGGCGAAGGAGCGGAGAAGGTCCTCTCGTTTCGGGAGCCCTTCGATGAGGCCCGCCTCGTGAAGCCGGCCGACTCTCGCGTGGAGCCGTATCCGATCGAGTGATCGACCGAATCCTGGCCCGCGTGCCTGCGGCGCGCCCTGGCTCTGGAAGCGCGGTGCTCGCCGTCTGCATGTCGCCCGAGGAGATCGATCAGGAAATCCGCGAAGGCTGTCGCCGCATGCCCCGCCGACCCCAGTGATCCGACTGGCTCTACAGGGTGATCTCGGACTGCTTTACGATTGCCGAATCTTGGCGGAGTATACAGGCAACACCCGCCACTGTCGTCCGGTGAAGGCTCAGGTCTCCCCGCCCGACAAGCGTCCCAGCGAAAGTCCGGCTACACGCTCGAAGTGTTCACGATTGCGGGTCAGCAGGAGAGCCGCCCTCTCGAGACAGATTCCCGCGATCAGGTAATCCGCCATTCCGATGGGATTGCCGGCGGACTCCAGTGCCCGACGGACCTCCGCGGCCCGGACCGCCGCTCCTTCGTCGAAGGGGAGAATCACGAGGGCGCCAAGAAGCTCATCCACCTGAGCGGCGGCGCGTTCCGAACGTGCGCCGCTCCGAAGCTCGAAGGCCGTGATCGCGGTCGTTGCGAGAGCACCGGTCTTCAGCTCGAGGGCAACGCGCTCCCGGAAAGGTGAACGCCCCCTGAGCGCGTCTATCAGGACGTCAGAATCCGCGACGATCATCTCCAGCGCCCGCGAAGGTTCCGGACCGATTCTTCCAGTTCGTCGGCATCCTCTTCGGCCATCGCACCGATCACCGATCGCGCTCGCTCGGCTCTATCCTTCCGGCGTTCCTCCTCCTCCAGATAGCAGGCCACGGCTTCTTCCACGACGGCGGAGAATCCCCGCTCTCCTCGGCGTGCAGCGAACTCAAGCAACTTGGCCCGGATCTCGTCCGAAAGCTCTACGGTGGTCCTCATCTTTCAAAATTAGTGTGACATGCACGTGCATGTCAATATCTCCCAAAGAGGGCTAGGATGCGGGCCCGGGCCGACACCGTGGCGGATCGGACGACGGGAGAGCCGTCAGCGGCGGCCCGTGCGGACCGCGCCGGAGCCGACGAGGAAGCCCAGGAAGCGCTCGAGCGAGAGGTCGTCGGGGGGTGGAAGTCGTTCGAGACGAACGGCGGGATGATCTATGAGCAGGGCGTGATCACGGCGACGGGCCGGAAGTAGGGCGTCGCGACGTCCGGGCTCCGCGCACCGGGCGCCCGACGCTCACGGCTCCGGCTTCGAGATCCGGTCGAAGAGCTCGTCGAACTCCTTCGCATCCGCGTCGACGCGCCGCTCCCGTATTCCCCGGAGGCTCGGTATCAGGCCGAGCCGGCCCCCATACAGGAACTCGGGATTGTAGTCCTGCGGGCGGAGACGCCACGTCTTGAGCGCGATGTCCCAGCCCTTTCGCAACCAGTATGAACGCAGGACGAAGTGCGCCCCGACGAGACCCACGAGGAGGGTGACCATGCCCATGGTTCCGCCGCGGAAGGGCGCCGTCACGAACTGGGCGAAGCCAGGCCAGATCTCACCGGTCGTCTCGCGGAGGTACGTCGCGTTCCAGAGCGCCGCGAGGACACCGAGCCGGATCACGTGCCGGAGGACGTAGTAGCCTTTCTGGAGGCCGAGCTGGTTGTCGATGCGGAAGAAGACGAGGAAGACCGCGATCAGTGCGACCCACTCCCACCACGGCACGGGGATGTCCCCGATGCCCACCGCGCCCCGGAGGCGGTCCATCGTGGCCCCCCCGCCGCGAACATCACGCCGGTCGCAAGGGGGTACAGGAGGACGCCGAGGATCGGTCCGTAGAGCGGGAAGAGGAGAATGTAGAAGCCGCCTCCCGATTCGTCCCGGGGCCCGAACATCCGCTCGAGGTCTTCCCGCCGCTGGTCCATCCAGTGCTTGCCGATCGCCACGGGAACCTCTCGGGCCGGGGGTAGGGCACCACGTATACACGGACACCCGCCCTCAGGGGGCAGGTCGAAGATCATCATACCTCTCGCGTGGGAAGCCAGACAGATGTGGGTCGAGCCATGAGGATCGGGCGGATGATCTGGCCACTTGCCCTGGTCCTTCCCGCGTGTGGCCCGGCACACGGCGAGCCGGTCGCGGATCGGGTGGGGGCTCATCTGGAGACCTGCGCCCGCTGCTACCCGATGCTGGCCTTCGAAAAGAGTTTCCTGGAGGCGGTTTCCAGTGTCGCGGACGACGCTCCGCCGCCGGATCGGCTGAAGGAGCGAGTTCTGCGCTCTCTCGAGACGGAGGGATTCACGGCCCAGTGAGCGCCTGCCCTTGCGCGCCCGCGCGCGTGTGAGGCGCCCGTCTCGATCCTCAGGGATACTCGGGATTCGGGTGGTCGAAGCGGCACCCCGCGTCCCACTCCGACCGCTGATTCCCGCGCGCGGGAATCCCGCCCCGGTCTTTACAGCATTCTCGCGAGGTGCAGAAGATTCCAGGTCATGAACATGGTGTTGCGTTGCGTAAAGTCGTTCTCCGGGCCACCGGAATCGTCGTCGAGATAGGAGGGGCCGGGTCCGGCCTCCCCGATCCAGCCTGCATCCGCCTGAGGGGGGACGACGAAGCCCAGATACGGGAGGGAATAGAGCACTCCCATCCCGCAGTGCTTGGGTGCCCACCCCGGAGGTTCGCGTGTGTGGTTGAGGGCAGAACTTCGGTTCGGACCCCCTTTTTTCTTGCGTGGCAAAGGCGCATGTTGCCCAGATCATGACTCCCCCTCCCGACAATCCGCTTCGGAAGCTTTTCCGCGAGATCCACCGTCGTAGCCTCTGGCAGGTGCTCGGGACCTACATCCTGGGTTCATGGGTGGTCCTTCAGGTGGAAGAGGCGCAGACCCGGCTGGCGGCGCTCCCGCTATGACTCGTGAGCCTCCGGATCCCGCGAGGTTCGACGCCGAAGCCTTCGAGTTCGAGGCTCTTCGCCGCATGACGCCGGAAGCCAAGCTCGCGGTCATGCGCGCGCTCATTCGTCAGGCGTACGCGCTGAAGCGGGCCGGTCTCCGGGCCCTCAAGCCGGAGCTCTCCGAAGAGGAAGCCTGGGCCCGTGCCCGCGAACTGGTCGGCGGTGACGGATCCTGACCTGATCGGCCTCTTCATCGGGCCGCTGGAAGAGCTCGGCATCCCCTACATGATTACTGGTGGCGTTGCCGCCGTCATCTATGGGGACCCCCGCTTTACGCGCGACATCGACATCGTGCTCGCGCTGGAGAGTGCCGCGACCCGCCGGCTCGCGGCGGCGTTCGCCGGCGGCGACTTCTATGTCCCTCCCCAGGAAAGCCTTCGGGAAGAGGCGAGCCGGCCTCGGGGTGGTCACTTCAACATCATCCATCGGGACACGTCGCTTCGAGCCGACGTCTACCTCGCCGGAGATGATCCCCATCACACCTGGGCCTTCGAGCGAAGGCGGCGGGTGTCAGCGGAAGGGCTGGGATTCTGGGTGGCACCGATCGAGTACGTCATCCTACGAAAGCTCGCCTACTACCGTGATTCGGGCTCCGATCGCCATCTCCGAGACGTGGCCATGATGCTGCGGATCAGTGGAGAAGCCGTGGACGAGCCGGAACTGGATCGTTGGCTCGCCGAGCTCGATCTCGGTGGTCAGTTGGAAGAAGCTCTGCACTACCGCATCTGACGGATATTCCTGGGGGAGGGATAGGCATCATAGGGGCAGCGCGTGCGTGACCGGAGGAGGTTGGATGGGACGGCCGGCCCCGGAACAGAGTTGGCGTTCTCCCGAGGGGCGGGACAATCTGGGATTTACGAGAGCCCAGGAGTCCCCATCGCAACAGGAGAACGCCGATGGACAGGTACATCGGGCTGGATGCGCATGCGTCAAGCTGCACGCTCGGGGTCATGACGCCGAGCGGGAAGCGAGTCGGGACCCATGTGGTGGAGACGAACGCACGGTGCCTGATCGAGGCGGTGCGGCAGATCCCGAAGCCGCGGCACATCTGCCTCGAGGAAGGCACGCTGTCGGAGTGGCTGTACGAGGTGCTGTCGCCCCACGCGGAGAAGGTGGTGGAGGCGGCGGTGAGCGAGAGTCGGGGGTCCAAGGACGAGTGGTCCGTGGTCCGATGTCTGGATGAGCTGAGAGGATGGGAAGGGGGGCGAGGGTGCCGAAGACGCGGAGCGGAGCTCCGAGGAGGCAAGAGGTCAGGCGTCCCAGTGATCCCGCGGGAACTGGTCGGCCTCACTCTAGCTCGCTCGCTTTTCGTGGGTCCAGCTGCGCCAACTTCGGGGGTCAGCTCAGCGATAACTCACTCCCCGACACGTATTGGATCTCCTACCGAAAGTAGTGTAACCGCGGGACCGCGAACCGCTTGGGCCCCTCGTGGAAGCCCGAGCGGGTCCGCGCTCGCACTCCGCCACGACCCCGCGCTCCGCCGCGGGATTACCGGAGGCGTCAGGACTCGAGGGGACGGGCTCATGGGAGAGTTGTGCGACCTCCGGCTTCGCGGTAGGGTCATCCCGGAAAGGATGCCGCGTTCTCCGTTCGTCGAAGGCTGAGCACCATGACGCTGGCCACCCTCGAGGCGGTCTTTCGGGCGCTCAACGCCCGTGGGGTGCGTTATCTCGTCGCTGGAGGAGTCGCGGTGAACGTGCACGGATATCAGCGCCTCACCCACGACCTCGACCTTGTTCTCCAGCTCGACTCAGGCAATGTTCGCGCGGCGCTCCAGGCGCTCGAGGATCTCGGATACGGTCCTCTCCTTCCGGTTCGGGCGGAGGAGTTCGCGGATCCCGATGTCCGGCGAGACTGGATCGAGACGCGAAATCTCCAGGTGTTCTCACTGGTGAGCGAAGGTCATCCCGGCTTGACGGTGGACTTGTTCGCGACCGAACCCTTCGACTTTCCCCGCGAGTACGAGGGGGCGCTCGTGGCGGAGGTGGCGCCCGGCCTCCGCGTCCGATTCGTCCGATTGGCAGCTCTGATCGCGATGAAAGAGGCCGCTTCGAGGCCCAGGGATCTGGACGACGTCGAGCACCTGCGGGCGCTTGCGGAGGAGATCGAAGGTGGCCGGTAACGAGGGGCGGGACCACGACTGGGTCATGGCGACCTGGGAGGGGAGCCGACGAGCGCAGCTTCGGCGGGCGCTCCGCCTCACCGTCCGGGAACGCTTGCAAGCGCTCGAAGCGCTGTCGGAGGCGAGCGCCCGTCTCGTCGAGGCCGGAAGGCAAGGGCGCGCGGGCGGCGGAGCTCCTCCAGCCTCGATCGCGACGCCAACTGACCAACAGGCGCCTGAAGGATCCTGACGCGGGTCGAGGCATGCACGAGCCCCCGGCCGTGAGCACTCGAGACCGGACGGGTTCTGATCCTCCTTCTCCTGATCGGTTCCTCACCCCTTCGTGTCCCTCCCGATAGCTCAGTTCCCCCCCACCGTGTAGCTGACCGACTGCCCCATAGAAGGAAATCCAATCACTCAATTCGCGGCCGAGGCGAAGAAAGGACGGGGGCTGGAGCGGTTGGTCTCGCGGGATCAGCTCCCACTCGTTGGGGAGGGATTGATCGAAGTCGAGCTCGGGCCCGGGGTCCGCGAGGGTGGGATCGAGGGCCGGAGTCTGGTCGAACTCGAATTCGGCCTGAGGGGGAGCGCGGGCGGGAGTGAGGGGCGGAGGGCGGACCGGGATCCCGAGGTGGCGGAGGATGTCCTGGACCACGGGAGGGTCGGTGAGGAAGGCAATGACCCGCATCTCCCCCTGGCAGACGGGACAGAGGAGGGGAAGGACCTCGCGACCAACGCTTCGCGTCGGTGCCCGCGGGCGAGGAGGCGCGCCCAGGAGATGCGGCCGGGTGGACTCGGCCGAGGCTCCGGAAGGGGCCCGACCCGCGCTCCGTCGGGGGCGACGAGCGTATCCGCCGGCGAATCCGCCGGTGTGGGGACTTCCTCGAGGACCGGTCTCCCAGAGGCCACGACAGCGCTCCGGAGGCGGGCGTTCGGTGCGACGGCCCCGTGGTAGCGGTGGCGGTGGAGGGCACCGACGCGAAGCGTTGGTCCTGGGCGGAACGAGGCGGGCGAGTCGATCGAGAAGCTCCATCGGAGTGAGCCGGATCGCGGTGCGCCCGTCCGGGTCGGGCGTGGGGAGGCGGTAGATCAGGGGAGCCTCCGGTGACGCGAGCGAGGCGGTCCCGTCGAGCACCGGTGGCCTACCCGCGCCTGGATCGGGCTCGCGGTTGGTTGGCCGGCTTCATGGTCTGTAATGGGTTCGTCATGGCCTCGTAGAGGGCGAAGAGGTGCTCCACCCGCTCCCGGTCCGAGTCGAAGGCCTTCTTCCGGTAGAGGCGGTCCTCCGCGCGATCCAGCACCCGGTGCGCCTTCCGCAGGTTGGCGGGCATCGTGTCCGGATCGTAGAGGTCGGCAAGCGTCGCGCCCGGGTGGGCGAGGCGCGCGTCGAGCACTTCCTGCGCGAGCGGCTCGATCCCTTCGAGCGCCGCTCCCCCGCCCGGAGGAAGGGGGAAGGTGTTGTAGACGACGCCCACGGAGTAGCGATAGTCGCTCTTCATCCTCCCGGTCACCATCCGCAGCCAGGCCATGTGCATCCGGGAGGTCAGGAGGCCGAAGTGCCAGAGGCGGGCGTCGATGAGGACTCGGAGAAGGTTGCTCGGGATCGTGGGCGGCTCCAACCATCCGATCGGCGCGTACTCGCGGCGCTCGGAACTCACTTCGGGTATCACCATGAAGGGCCCTTTCGGAATCACCGTGACCTGAAACGACCCGGGCGAATCCGCGAGCCCGAGCGTAGAGGAACGCCGACTCCGCCGTCGGTATTCCCGAACGCGGGCCATCCGCTCACGCACCCGGGGCAGGGTTCGCAGGACCTCCCGAGGGATGCTGTCCGGGTGGACGATCCAACGCCGCTCCCCGTGCAGGAGCTCCTTCGCCCCCAGGAAGGGGCGCAGCCACGGTGTGGCCTCCGGCTCCACTTCGAGGAAGGCCTCCCGTTCCTCATCGGTGAAGATGTACTGACCCTCGTCGATCGGCTGCGTTCCCGTAAGCAACCGCGGCATCCCATTGATCGGCCGGCTCTCCTCCCGCACGACAAGGTGCGGGTTCCGAAGCCCCGCCGTGTCCGTCAAGTACGCGGTCAGCCCCGCGTGTACGCTCTCGTGAGGATCCCCGTTCACGTCGTCGTAGGAGAAGAGTCGGCGCTGGACCGGCGCGTCTTCCGCGCGCCCGAGCCCGAGGATGACTACATGGACATGCGCCCTCCCGCGGGCATCGGACCCCCAGGCAAAGGTTCGGTGTGCGAAGGTGATCTCCAGCTCGAACCGCTCGAAGAGGATCGGCCAGAGCTGCGCCACCTGCTCCCCCTGCGTAAGCGAGTTCGTTGAGACGAAGCCGATCCGCGCACCCCCCTTCCGGGCGTAGGCACCCCCCCGAATGTACCAGGCTGCGACATAGTCGAGCGTCCCCCCCGTTCCTCCGAGTCCCGCGATCCGCCGGACCTGCGCCCGCTGCGCTGGGCTCTGGAACTTCGCCCCCACGAAGGGAGGATTTCCGAGGAGGTAGTCGCACTCGGCGGCCGGGAGGACCGCCTCCCACTCCACCTCCAGGGCGTCGGCGTGCCGGATGTGCGGCGCGCTCCGGAGGGGGATTCGCGCGTACGTCTGCCCGAACTCGAGGCTCAGGCGGTTGTTCATGATGTGGTCCATCATCCAGAGGGCGGTCTCCGCGATCCGCGCCGGAAACTCTCCGATCTCGATCCCGTAGAACTGGTCCACATCGAGGAGGGAGAGGTCCGAGGCGTGGAGGTCCATCTGCGCCTCTCCCTCATAGGCCTGGAGTTCCCGGAGCAGCTCGATCTCCAGCGCCCTGAGCTCGCGATACGCGATGATGAGGAAGTTGCCGCAACCGCACGCCGGATCGAAGAAGGTCAGATCGGCGAGCCGCGCGTGAAAGGCCTTCAGCGCCATTCGCCGCCCGGTGTCCCTTCGCCCCTTCAGCCGCGCGAACTCGGCGCGGAGATCGTCGAGGAAGAGGGGTTCGATCACCTTCAAGATGTTCTTCTCGGTGGTGTAATGCGCCCCCTGCGCCCGGCGCTCCCTCGGTTCCATCACCGACTGGAAGAGGGAGCCGAAGATCGCCGGAGAGATCTTCGACCAGTCGAAGGCCCCCGCGTCGAGGAGGATCCCGCGCATCTCGGCGTTGAAGGAGGGGATCCGGAGCGGACCCGCGAAAAGTTCACCGTTGACGTAGGGGAAGCGGGCTAGCTCTTCGTCGAGGATCTTCGACCTCGCCTCAGGGGGCGTATCCAAGATCTGGAAGAGCTGGCTCAGCCAGAGTCCGAGGTCCGACCCATCCTCGGCGGTACGGGTCTCGATCAGGTCGTGGAAGGCGCCCCGGGGTTCGAAGATCCCGGTGTCGTCGGCGAAGAGGCAGAAGACGATCCGGACGAGGAAGCGCTCGAGGTCGTGCCCGGCGTACCCCACCTCTTCGAGGGCGTCGTGGAGCCGGCCGACGCTCTCCGAGGCGGCGATGTTGACCGGGTCCTGGTCCCTGAAGGTTCGCTTCTGAACGCCGAGGATGAAGCCGAACTTCTCTACATGGGCGGGAAGATCGGCAAGCAGGAAGGTCGCGGACTCGTCCTCCTCGAGGTCGTACAGCTCGAAACTTTGGAAGTCGCTGAGGAGGAGGTAGCGCGGGAGGTCGGCATCCTTCAGCCCGGGGAAGTAATCGAGGGCCTGCACCTTCGCGGTCTTCAGGTCGCGCCCAGCGCTCTTCTGCTCGACGAGGAGGACCCCCCTCCAGAAGAGGTCAATGTACCCCCGCTTCTCACCCAACCGCCTGACCGGCTCCTCGAAGGAGGCCACCCGGCGGATCGGCATCCCGAAGACCTCGAAGAGGTCCCGGTAGAAGAGTTGGGTCTGCCCCTTCTCATACCCCTCTCCCGCCCACTCCTGGGCGAAGGCGGCGGCGTGGGCGCGGATCTCGTTCCAGGAGAGGCGCATGGGGTCAGATCTCTTCGAGGAGTTCGTCCCCTGAATTCCCGAGAGCTCGGGCGACGAAGACGGCGCCGCGGTGGCTTCTCAGAATCCCGACCCGTCGAGGGAGGAAGCGGGCGGAAAGCGGCCCGCCCGGGCGTCCGCAATCTGAAAGGTTACGGCGCACCAGGGTGTTTGGCCAATCCGGGCGCCCCTTCGGTCGAAGACATTGCACCCCACCCCCCGTGTCCTGTCAGGGAGCTGCGTCGCTCCGCCCAGAGGGTAGGAGTCGGAATCCCGCGGATGCGAAGTCCTCGTCCAAGGCGAAGGCCTCTCCCACGGCCTCGGACTCCATCAATTCGAAGGAGCTGTAGTCCACTAGGCTCACCTCACGGCGATCCTCCTTCCGGAGCCGGACGAGGGCGCGCCGGTGCAGGGGTTCGGTGATCCAACGCACGGTCAGAAAGGGGAGGATGTGGTCTTCTAGGTCGTGGACGGCGGGGAGGCCGATTCGGCGCTGGAGAAGAGCGGTCGTTTCCACAAGGACGTAATTACTCGTGATAAGCGGACGGTAGTGGGCGACCAGGTGGCTCCAGACCTCCGCGGCCTCCCCATGGCGGCGATCGTCCCGGTCGAAGAGCGCATACAGGGCCGACGTGTCCACGAAGACACTCATTCGTGGAAGGCGTCCGGGAGGTAGTCATCGTGCCGCTCGGCCACGTCCGACCGCCCGGACGCGTACTTGCCGATCACTGTCTCCGCTTCTCTGACCCGATCCGCTCGGGTGGGGGCCGCATCCTCCCGGGCCAGACGCTCCGCCACGCAGCGACGCACGGCCTCCGAAATGGAAATCCCCAGATGGTCGGCCCATCGCTTGAGCGCCCGGTGCTGGTCTTCGGTGAATTGTACCTGTGATCTCATCATGATGGCATAATCATACCATCATGATGATTGAATGTCAACGGTATCCCGACTCAGCATGCTTAGGCCATTTTCAGGGCTTTTCGTCTTCTCACTCTGGATAGATTCGGGATGAAAATTCAGCCGGCCATGCCTGACATCGGAGGACCTCGGGCAACGAGTCATCGAACCAATCGAGATTGACGTCTCAGAGGACATTCGGATCGCCCTACGGCCCCTGAGCGTCAGAGACGGTGCCGCAGTTCACGCCCGCATCAACCTTCCCCCGGTTGAGTTCGTCATTTCGATCCTTGAGCACCAAGCTGTGTCCTCGGACTGGAACGGGGACCGGTTGCGCTCGTTGCCAAGGCCGACGCTCCTTCGCGTTGCGAGAGCATGGGCCGCGAGCCCTCGCACCCTGTCAGCCGATCCGGCCAGCATCCGGCGATCTGAGGACTTCAAGACGCTGGCGCAGGAGCGTATCGAGGAGTGGACGGCCCCGGTCCGGGAGCTTCTTCGTAAGTTCGCCGTCGAGTTCAACGTCCAGCACATCCGTCTTGAGCATTCTCCTCAGTTCCGGAGCGCGCTTGGTCGAATCGCCGAAACGGCGAAGGCCATTCAGGAAGCGGTGGACTCGGTTGGACGCACTGCGCACGCAGTCGCTGAGTCCGTTCGTATAGTGCTGCCCGACCCTCAGATCCTCGCCGATGCATTTCAGGAGATCGAAGAAGGTAAGGCTCACCTGGAAGGCCATGATTGGGGGTTCGCAGTCGCCGACTGGGGGTTGGGGCCACTTCGTGGGCATGTTGGGTGGCCAGTAGCTCCCCGCGAACGTCACCCCTCCCCGACGCCGAGCTGCTGCATCATCACTCCCGAATCGGCCACGCCCCAGTGCTCGACCATCTGTCCGTCACGGATCCGAAAGAAATCCGCCATCGGGACGGAAATGGAGCGGCCGGTCGCGGGGATTCCGAGAAATTCTCCCTGGTGGGTGCCGGAAAGGGTCACGCGGGCGAAGACCTTGTCCCCCTCGGCGATCAGGTCCTCCACGGTCATGGTAACTCCGGAGAACGCCGCCTGGAGATTTCGGAAGAACTGGAGAACTCCGGCCTTCGACGGTTCGAGGCCCGGGAACTCGTCGTGTTCGATGACGTCGTCGGCGATCACTGCCGCCAGCGCGTCGAAGTCCTTGCGGTTGATCGCGTCGTAGGTGCGGCGGACGAGAGACTTGTTTTCTTCGGACATGGCGCTTCTCCGGCGGAACCTGCTCGTTGGATCGGGATGGGGCACGCGCTGCACGGCGGGGCCCGGACAAGTGGTGGGCACAATCGGGCGCGATCGGCCTTCGGTCAACCCCGGGGAGACTTCAGGAGCCGCTCCGCAGCCGCCGTCGCAAGATCATGGATCGGATCGAGGTGGTGCAGCGCGCGAACCACCAGGTCGTAGTCCAGCCCCACATACTCATGCAAGAGGACGTTGCGGACTCCAGGGAGCTGCGCGAGTTCCTCGACCATTCCCGGATCGAATCCCGAGACGCGTCCGAGGTTTCGCACGGCGGTAGTGTAATCCTCGAAGCTAAGTCGCTATCAATCGGGAAAGCCGGGCTCGCGTGGAACGACGCCTCCCGGCCTCGAGCGCCCCCTCGCCCCTCCTCAAAGGTCCACCTGAGGGGCTTCGTGCTAACTCCGGAACGACCGTCCGCGCAGCCGGTGAAGTGTGTGTCCAGTGGCTTCGTCAGCCTACGCATCCCGCACGGGAAGTGTCCAGCCGCCGTTGACATCGTCTCCTCACGACTCGACGTTCTGCCCCTGCCGACGCCATTCGGGCCGATTGCCCGCCCGGATGATCGGCCCGATGGGACCGGATCTGGAGACTGGAGGCGATCATGGCAATTCCTGAGCTCGTCGACCGTCTCTCCTCCATGCCCCAGCTCGAGGGAGTCCCCGTCCAGGAGCTGGAGTGGCTCGCGACGCACGGTCGGCTCAAGGTCCACGAGCCCGGAGTCTTCATGGCTCCGGGTGATGCGCTCGAACACCTCTTCATCTTGCTTACGGGCCGTGTCGCCGTAGATGTCGACCGTGGTGTCGGACCGCGGCGAGTGTTCGAATGGTCCCCCGGGGATGTCACCGGCCTGCTACCGTTCTCGCGAATGACGGAGGTGCGCAACGACGTCCTGGCGGAAGTGCCGACTGAAATCCTTTCGATTCACCAGAGCCATTTCCCCGAGATGGTCTCCCGGTGCCCCGGCTTCACCGCCCATACGGTCCACACGATGCTCGACCGCGCGCGCCGCCTCACCTCGAGCGATCTGCAGGACGAAAAGATGATGTCGCTCGGAAAACTCGCGGCCGGCTTGGCACATGAGCTGAACAATCCAGCCTCGGCCGCGATGCGCGGAGCGCGGTTGCTGCGCGCGGGACTGTCCGGCGCGGAAAGTGCCTCGCGAGCGCTCTGGCGGGCGGGACTGTCCGAGGCTCTCATCGCCTCCCTCGAGAAGTTGAGCGCGGAGTGGTGGGAGCCGGCCGCCTCGACCCTGAGTATGGATCGAGAAGGTCAGATCGAGGACTGGCTCCGTCGCCACGGCCTGGATGCGAGCTACGTCGAAGATCTCGTGGACACGTCCATCACCATCGAAGGATTGGATCGACTCGCCCATCTGGTGCCCGCAAAGGCGCTGGACGCCGCTCTCCGCTGGGTCGCGGCCGGTTCCGCAATCCGCCTCGCGGCTCAGGATGTCGAGGACGCCACGGTCCGCATCTACGACCTCGTGGCCGCCGTCAAGGCATTCACGCACATGGACAAGGCGGCGGGGCTGGAGGCGGTGGTTGTAGCGGACGGACTTCGGGACACGATGCGGATCGTGGAACCGAGGATTCGGGCGAAGGGGGTCACGATCGCGCTCGAGGTCGAGCCCGAGGTCCCGCCCGCTCGGGCGGTCGCCAGTGATCTGAACCAGGTGTGGATGAACCTCATCGAGAATGCGATTGACGCGGTCGGCGACTCCGGGCGGATCGAGGTCGCGGTCCGAACGGAGCTGGATCGGGTCGTCGTGTGCGTGAGCGACGACGGGCATGGCATTGCTCCCGAATTGATCTCACGCATCTTCGACCCCTTCTTTACGACGAAGCCCCCGGGCCAGGGTGTGGGCCTCGGGCTGGAGATTGCCCGCCAACTTCTGCGCCGCTGCGGAGGGGAGATCGCCGTGAGTTCGGAGCCGGGGCGTACCGAGTTCAGAGTAAGCCTACCGACGCCTCCTTCAGGTCGAGAGGTCGGTACGGCGCCCAGAGGTACTCCAATCACGGCAGAGCAGGACATGTAGCGAGAGGCGGAGCCACCCGCGCCACGGTTCGGACCGTGTGAACGTTATGGGGGTGCCGCCTGTCTGCGAATCACCCACCGCGATCATCATGCCTCCGGGAGCTCTCCACGAACTCGCCTCGTCGCTCCAAACCCCTGTTCACGAATTCATTCGTTGACAACCCGGACGCGACCTTCCCACTCTAACGATGTGGGCGCAGCGACGCGGCGCGTCCCGAGGCACATCCCCTCTAACGCGCGGCCCACCCATGAAGCTTTCCCGAGGCGTCCTGAGCCTCCTCACCGTCGGAGTCATCTTCGCGGGAGTCGGGGGCGCCGTCGCATGGCGCCTTCTCGGCGAAGACTCCGGCGCGGGAGGTACCTCCTCCGCCACACCTCCTCCCTCGACCGAGGGCGTCGCTGTCGCGGAGCCGCAGCTCTTCCAGGGGGCGCAAGCCGTCCAGGGTGTGGAGGTCGTGCGTGACACGCTCTGGATCCAGGTGGCCGGCTCCGGAACCGCGGAGGCCTACCGGCGAAGCACGGTCGCGACGCGCCGCGCCGGCGTCGTGGAAGGCGTCTTCGTCCGCGAAAACGACTTCGTGGCTGCGGGCGAAGTTCTCATTCAGCTCGACACCCTCGAAGCGGCCCTCGAGCTTTCCGAGGCGAGAGCGGACCTGACGCTTCGGAAAAACGACTTTCAGGCGCGGATGCTGGCGGGCGGGCCCGTGGACGATCCGGGGGTCCTCGCACAACGCGAGCAAAACATCCGGCTCCAGGTCGGGATCGTCGCGGCGGAGTCGCGCCTGAGGCGAGCCGAGGTGGAGATGGAGCTCACCCGAGTGACGGCCCCATTCTCGGGGCGGGTGGCCGATCTCAAAGCCGTCGAAGGACAATACCTGGGGGCGGGCGCCGAAGTGCTCACGCTCGTCCAGCTCGACCCGATCCGGATCCAGGTGGGGGTTCTCGAGTCCGGGCTCCCTTCCCTTTCCGCCGGGCGCAGCGCGGAGGTTCAGTTTTCGGCCCTCCCGGGCGAACGCTTCACCGCGCGAATCGAGTCCGTGAATCCCCTCGTGGACCGAGAGGCGGGAGGGATGGGGCGAGTCACCCTCGTCCTCCCGAATCCTGGGGGGCGCGTCCTCCCAGGGATGTACGCCGAAGCGCGACTCGACGCGGAGTCCCTCCCCGACCGCATCCTCGTTCCCCGCGAAGCGATCCTCGACCGGAACTCCGGAGCCAATCGCCGCCAGATCGTCTTCATGGCGCGCAATCTGAACGACCGCGGCGAGGGGATCGCCGAGTGGCGCTACGTGACCACGGGGCAGCGAAACGAACGATTCATCGAGATCGTGGCCCACGAGGAGACCTTCATGCTCGAACCGGGGGAGGTCGTCCTCGTGGACGGGCACCACTATCTCGCGCACGACACCCCGGTCCGGCTCGTGGACAACGTTTTCCTGGCGGGCGGGAGGCCCGGAAGGTGACGGCCGGGACGTGGCCGGGGCGCTTCGCCGCCGCGGCCTGGGCCGCCGCACTCGCGCTCGCGGCGCTCCTTCCGATGGCAGTCTCCGGTCAGGTCGCTGCGGGTCCGCCCGCGCGGCTCACCCTCGACGAAGCGATCACCCGCGCGACGGCGAACAACCCCGCGTACCGCCAGGAGGTGAACAACATCGAGCTGAACGAGATCGAGGGTCGGAGCTTCTGGCTCGGCTTCTTCCCACAGCTCTCGGTGTCCGTCCTCAACACCAACATGCAGTGGAACCGGACCGCGGTTTCGACGGACATCTTTGGAAATCCGATCGCGAATCCGGACTTTCGAATGGTCCAGTCCGCAACGTCCTCGCAGCGACTTCAGCTCAACTGGAGTGTCGCGCTCGGCGACTATTTCGAGCGGCGAGCCAACCGACTGCGCGCGGAGAATCGTCTTGCCCAGCTGAGCGATCAGGGGGAGATCCTGGCCCTCGACATCCGACTGAACTTCCTCGATGCCCAGGAACGGCTCGAGGCGCGCGCCCTGGAGGAAACGCTCCTGGAGGTGCGGCGCGCGCTCGCGGGGCTCACGGATCAGCGCTTTCGGCTCGGGCTCGCCGACCGAGTGGAGCTCCTCGAGGCCGAGCTCGACGTGGTCACACAGGAAAACGAGTTCGAACAGAGCCGGACGAATCTCGCCACGATCCACCTCCAGCTCCGGAACCGAATCGGGGACGACTCGCTCGGCGAATTCGAGATCGTCCCGGAACCCCTTCGGCTCTTCGATCCGGCCGTTCTGGACCAGGAAGCACTCGTCGAAGCCGCCGGCGAGTCCGGACCCGCGGTCCGGCAGGCCCGCTACACCCTGGCCGACCGGGAGGTCGGAATTCCCCTCGCGCGGTCTACCTGGCTTCCGACCTTTTCTCTGTTCGCGAGCACCGACCGCCAGGAGATCTCGCGGGAATCGGGAAGCGGTTTCCTCCAACCGCTCCCCGACGCGGATTGGAGCCGGAGATTCGGCCTCACGATTTCCTTCCCGGACATCGGCACCTGGTTCACCCGCCAGAACGAAGTGCGCCGAACTGAGCTCGACGTGCGAAATGCCGAGGAAGCCCTTCGGGCGACGGGCCTTTCGATCCGGGAAGAGGCCCGCCGCCTCCTCGTGGAGCTCGAAAACCAGTACCGCACCCTCCGCCTCCAGGAGCGGCGCGCGGAGCTCGCTGCGGAGAGGCTCGAGCTCCAGCAGGAATACTTCCGGCTCGGGCGGGTGGACTACCTCGACCTCCAGAACAGCGCGGAAGCCTCGGCGAACGCGCTCCGCCAGGTTCTCCAGGCCCGCTACGCCTTCGAGCGCGCCCTGATTCAACTCGAGCGCGCGCTGGGAGCGCCGGTCCCGACGCCCGAGGCTCGGTAAGCGGTGGCTCTCTCGCGACTGTCGGTCCGCCGGCCGGTGGCGGTCTCGATGTTGTTCCTGGCGGTCATCCTCCTCGGGGCGATCTCCTTCACGCGCCTCCCCATAGACCTCCTCCCCGATGTCAGTTATCCACGCATCGTCATCTATTCCTCGTATCCGGAGGTTGCCCCCGCGGAGGTGGAGCGGCTCGTAACCGAACGGATCGAAGGGGCGGTCGGCACGACCCCCGGCGCGGAACGGGTGACCTCGATCTCCCGCGAAGGCGTGAGCCTCGTCACCTTGCGATTCGCGTGGGGGACGAACATGGACTTCGCGATGCTGAACGTTCGGGAACGGCTCGACCAGGTGCGCGGCTCGCTCCCGGAGCTTCCCCAGCGCCCCCAGATCCTCCGGGTGGACCCGCGCTCCGACCCGATCATGATCCTCTCGGTCGCGGGCGACGACCTCTGGGAGACGAAGGAGCTCGCGGAGAACGTCTTCCGGCGGCGCCTGGAGCAGGTGGACGGGGTGGCCCAGGCACAGGTCGCGGGGGGACTCGACCGGGAGATCGTCGTGGAGGTGGACGCGACCCTCCTCGAAGCGTACGAGCTTTCGATCGCGCAGGTGGGACAGGCGGTGGATCAGGCGAATCGCGCCGGATCCGGGGGGACGATCCTCGAGGGGCGGACCCGCTTTCCCATGCGGACCCTCGGGGAATTCCTGGACGTCGCGGAAATCGAGGACGTCGTCGTCGCCCAGCATACGTTGACGTCGGGTGCGTCGCGGACCGTCCGGGTGCGGGATATCGGGCGGGTCGAGGACGGGTTCGCGGACCGGGAGTCGCTCGCCCGCTACAACGGGCGCGAAGCGGTCGGGTTGATGGTGTTCAAGGAGGCGGGGGCGAACACCGTGGAAGTCACCGCCCTCGTGGAGGAGGTGCTGGAGCTCCTCCGCGCCGAGTTTCCCGAGGTCTCCGTGGACGTGGCGCAGGCGCAGGCCGGCTTCATCTCCGACTCGATCAACAACGTCGTCTCGGCCCTGATCTTCGGGGGAATCCTCGCCTTCCTCGTCCTCTTCCTCTTCCTCCGGGAGCCCCGCTACCCGGTGGCCGTGGCCCTCGCGATCCCGATCTCGGTCGTCGGGACCTTCGCACTCATGGACGCCTTCGGGGTGTCGCTCAACATCATGAGCCTGGGCGGGCTCGCTCTCGGCGTCGGGATGCTCGTGGACAACTCGATCATCGTCCTCGAGAACGTTTTCCGGCACCGGGAGAGCGGAGCGGGCGCGATCGAAGCGGCGGAACGGGGCGCCGAAGAGGTCTCCCGCGCGATCGCGGCGGCGACCTTCACGACGATTGCGGTCTTCCTGCCGATCATCTACGTGGAAGGAGTGGCGGGCGAGCTCTTCCGCGACCTCTCCCTGGCGGTCGCCTTTTCCCTCCTCGTCTCGCTCCTCGTGGCTCTGACGCTCCTTCCCGCGATCGCCGCCCGTTTCAGGGTCGGAGCCGCTCCGGAAACAAGAGCCCCCGGCCCACTCCGACCGGGACCCATGCCGCCGCGTTTTTTCGCGACGGTCGGTTGGAGCGCGCGGATCGTCGCGCGATTCCCGGCCTGGGTTCTCGGATGGCTGCGCGCACTCGGACGCGAGCTCATCCGATTCTGGTGGGGAGGACTCCAGCGCGGTGCCTCACGGGTCTTCCGAACCCCGCTGCGGGCCTTCGACCGCGCCTTCGACGGCTTCGCGGCCCGGTATCACCGCCTTCTCGAATGGTCGCTCGACCACCGCGCCGTCGTGCTCGGCGTGTCGGCTCTCGTGCTCGGAGTCACCGCGCTCGCCGCCGCGACACTCGACCGCGACCTCCTCCCGCGCGTGGACCAGGGAGGGTTCGAGGTGGGGCTCGAACTTTCGGAAGGGACCGCTCTGGAGCGAACCGACGAGGTGGCACGCGCGATCGAGGCCGTCCTCCTCGCCGACGCCGAGGTCGAGGCCGTGTTCGGCACCGTGGGGCGCGACGTTCGCCGATTCGCCACTTCGGACGACGCGAGCGGGCTCCACACCGCCCGTTTCCAGGTGCGCCTGAGCGAAGGAAGCGAGAGCGACCCCGCAGTCGAGCGCCTTCGCGACCGATTAGAGAACGCGGCCCCAGATGCGACGGTCACGATCCTCACCGGACAGGCCACGGCGCTCGGACAGATCCTGGGCGGGTCCGAAGCGGACATCGCGGTCCGGATCCGCTCTGAGGACCTGGACGCGGCCTTCGCGTACGCCGGCCGCCTGCAGGCAGGACTCCACGACGCGGATCGGGTCGCGAATGTCCGCGTCGGGTCCGGTCGAGGCCACCCCCAGGTGGAGGTGCGGATTCGGCGCGACGACGTCGCGCGTTACGGCCTGCAGTCCGGGGCCGTCGCGACGGCCGTGGAGAACGGGATGCGCGGGCTTCAAGCCTCGGAGTTCGTCGCCTTCGACCGCCGGATTCCCATCATGGTGCAGCTCCCCGACTCGCTCCGGTACGATGTGGCGACCGTGGAGCGGCTCGAAGTGGAAGACGTTCCCCTCCGCGAGGTCGTGAACGTACAGATGTCCGCCGGCCCCGCGGAGATCCGCCGGGAGGACCAGGGGCGGTTGGTGGCCGTCCTCGCGGACGTGCGATCCGGCGGGCTGGACGGCGCCATCGCCGAGGTCGAAGCCGCGATCGCCGCCGACCCGCCCCCCCGCGAGCTCCGGGTCGAGGTAGGAGGGGAGAACGAAGAGATGGTGCGCTCCTTCCGTGACCTCGCCTTCGCCTTCGGGCTCGCCCTGGTCCTCGTTTACATGATCCTGGCGGCCCAGTTCGAGTCCTTCGTACACCCGGCCACGATTCTCGCGGCGGTTCCCCTCGCCCTCATCGGGGCGGTGCTCGCCCTCCTTGCCACGGGGGAAGGGCTGAACACGATGTCCCTCATCGGGATCGTGATCCTCGTGGGAATCGTGGTGAACGACGCGATCGTGAAAGTGGACTTCATCGTGCGGGCGATAGAACGAGGCTCCGAGCTACGCCAGGCGATCCTCGAAGCCGGGCGCGTCCGGCTCCGCCCCATCGTAATGACCACGGTCACCACCGTCTTCGGGCTCACTCCGATGGCGCTCGGAATCGGGAGAGGCGCGGACCTCCGGGCTCCCCTCGCCATCGCCGTGATCGGGGGGCTCACAATCGCGACCCTCCTGACCCTGATCGTCGTTCCGGTCCTCTTCTCCCTCGTCGAAGAGGCGCGGCGCGCGGTCACGGGTGGGGCATCATCTCCGGGTGACGTGGCCATGGGTTCCCTGGCCCCCGGGTCGGGTGCCCCAATCCCCCAGCCGGAGGGGACCCCGTGATCCGGATGAGCATCCGGCGTCCGGTCGCGGTGGCGATGATCTACGTCTCCGTGGCCCTCCTCGGAATCGCCGCCTGGCGAAACATTCCGGTCGAGCTCCTCCCGGAAGCGAGTTTTCCCCAGCTGACCCTCTCCTTCAGCTGGCAGGGCGCTTCCCCCGAGACGACGGAGGCCTTCGCCACCGCTCCGATCGAGGCCTCGATCCAGCAGGTCCGGGGTGTGGAGCGGATCACCTCGACGACGAACGAGGGGGCGGCGAACATCGTGGTGCGATTCGCGCGCGACACGGACATGGAGTTCGCGCGGATGGACCTCTCGGAGCGAATCGCCTCGTTGGAAGAAACGCTCCCCGACGGGGTGAGCGCGATCACACTTCAGCCGTACGTTCCTCGCGAGTTCGAGGCGCAGGCCTCGCAGCCGTTCCTCTCTTATACCTTCACCGGCCCTCTCCTCCTCGAGGCGCTTCGCGACCATCTGGACCGCGTCGTCGTCCCGGAGGTCCTCCAGATTCGCGGAGTCGCGGGGGTCGAGGTGGACGGGGGAAGCCAGCGCGTCCTCGAGATCGAGCTCGATCCCGACAAGATCGCCGCCCTCGGGCTCCGGCCGGAGCAGGTCGCCGCCGCGGTGCGGGATCTGGACCTGGTGCGCGACGTGGGCGCCGTCCGCGAGGGCGAGATGGAGTGGGTGGTCACGATCCGCTCCCGCCCGACGACCGCGGAGGATCTCCGCACCGCCACCCTCCCCCTTCCACAGGCCGGGGTCGGCACGACTCCCGTGCGGCTAGAGGATGTCGGAGAGGTACGAGACACGTTTCAGGAGCCGACCCAGCACTTTCGGATCAGCGGGAGCCCGGCGGTCGGCTTCCGCGTCGTCAAGGAGTACGGGACGAATACGGTCGCGCTTTCCGAGATCGTCCGGGACCGAATCGCGGGCCTCGAGGCGCAGAATCCGCCGGGAAGCCGGCTCATCCTCATTTCCGACGCGAGCGAGGAAATCGAGCGGCAGCTGACCGACCTGCGGACCCGGGCGTTCATCGCGGCGGGCGTCATCTTCCTCGTCCTCCTCCTATTCCTCCGGTCCTTCCGGACGGCCGGAATCGTCTTCGCGACGATCGCCTTTTCGATCCTGATCTCGCTGAACCTCATCTATTTCGGCGGACTCACGCTGAACATCCTGACCCTCATGGGGCTGGCGCTCGGTTTCGGGTTGATCGTGGACAACTCGATCGTCGTCCTCGAGAACATCTTCAGACAGTGGCAGGAAGGTGTGGATCCCGCGCAGGCCGCGGAAAAGGGAGCGCGCGACGTCGTCCTTCCGATCTTCGCCTCCACGCTGACCACCCTCATCGTCTTCCTGCCCTTTCTTTATCTGCAGGGAGAGCTACGCATCTACTACCTCCCGCTCGCGATCGTCGTGGGGCTTACCCTCATCGCTTCGATCTTCGTGGCCTTCACCTTTATTCCGGCGCTCGCGGCCCGGCTTCTCGGGATGCGGCGGCACCGCGCGCTCGCCGCCCCGGCGGCAAGGGCCGCGGCTCCGCGACGCGAGCCCCTCTACGTTCAGTTTTACTCGGGGCTCCTCGGTTATTCGCTTCGTTTTCCATGGGTCACGGTTCTCGTTGCGGCCGCCTGCTTCGGGGCGACGTATTGGCTCTTCGATCAGAACGTGGTGAGAGGCGTGCTCTGGGGAGGGAGCGCGGGCGCCCAGCGCACGACGCTGGGAATCACCGTCACGATGCCGCGGGGCTCGGACCTGGAGCGCATTGACGAGCTGACTCGCTATTTCGAGGAGCGACTCGCCCAGATGCCGGAAGTGGAGCGCTTCGAGTCGCGGATCCGGACCGCCTCTTCGACATCCACCTCCTCGACGACCGTCTGGTTCCGTCCCGAGCTGGAGCTGACCGCGGTTCCGCTCGTGATCCAGGAGCAGGTCATCGGCTTCGCCCTGGGCTTCACGGGCGTGAATATGTCGGTCCGGGGACAGGGGCCCGGGTTCAGCAACGCTGCGGGCGGAGTGGCGCCCAACTACCGGATCACGATCCTCGGATACAACTACGAGCGGCTCGCGGAGATCGCGGAGGACCTGGCCGGCCGGCTCCGCGGCCAGAGCCGGATCCGGGAGGTGGACGCGAACTCCTCCGCGCAGTTTTCACGGGACCGGATCACCGAGTTCGTGGCGGACATCAATCGCGACGTAGCGTCCCGGTACGGCGTGACGATCGCCGAGGCCGCGTCCCTCATCCAGGCCTTCATGCGGAGCGGAGCAAACAGCGGCCGGGTCACGATCGCGGGCGACCCGGTGGACTTCGTCGTACGCCTCGAGGGGTTCCGGCAGGTGGACGTGGAGGGGCTTCTCGAGACCGTCGTCGCGACCCCGAGCGGAATTCGGATTCCGCTCGGAAGCCTCATCTCCCTCCGGGAGCGGAGCGTCCTCACCTCCATCCGGCGCGAAGACCAGCAGTACGAGCGCTCGGTCAGCTACGAGTTCCAGGGCCCCCGGCTCCTCGGAGACCTGGTGCGCGACCAGGCACTCGAGGCGACCGTCCTTCCGGCGGGTTATTCGCTCCGCGACACGAGCACTTTTCTGATCTCGACCACCCAGCGACAGCAGATGATGGTGGTGCTCTTCGTGGCGCTCGGGCTGATCTTCATGGTGACGGCGGCCCTCTTCGAGTCCATCCGCCAGCCCCTCGTCGTGCTTCTCGCGGTGCCGATGGCGCTGATCGGCGTATTTCTGATCTTCTTCTTTGTGGGGACGAGCTTCACCAGAGAGGCCTACATCGGCGTTATCATGATGGGAGGGATCGTCGTGAACAACGCCATCCTCCTCGTGGATCACATCAACCGGGTGAGAGCCGAGCGCGGCGAGCTCCCCCTCGGCCAGGCGATTGTGCAGGCGACCCTCGAGCGGGTGCGCCCCATCCTCATGACGACGGCGACGACCGTCCTCGGGCTCCTCCCCTTGGTGCTGTTCATGCCGGCCGCCGATGCCCGGATCTGGAATGCACTGACTTACGCCCTCATCGGCGGGCTTCTCTCTTCAACGCTTTTTGTCCTCACCACGACGCCGGCGCTTTACTTCCTCTTCGAGAGGCGGAAAGGCGGCGCAGGCGAGGCGAAGGGAGGCAAGCCATGAAGGGATCGAAGCGCGCCGCCACCCTGGGAATCTTTGCGATCGCCGGCGCGGGCTGCTCGGCTCCGGCTCCCGGGGCCGTCATCCACCTGGATGACCTCCCCCGCCTCGTCGCCATCGAGGAACTTCGCATCGGCGACCTCGACGATCCCGGTGCCGGCTTCTCACGGATCAGCGCGATGGACGTGGACCGGGACGGCAACCTCTACGTCGTGGAGGCGAGCGTCCCCGAGATCCGGGTCTTCGACCCCGCGGGGGCCATCATCCGTCGCATTGGACGCCGCGGCGAGGGTCCGGGTGAGTTCACGGCGGCGCCCCGTTTCGGCGTCCACGGAGATACCGTCTGGACCGTGGAAGGGCGCGGCAGCCGCATGACCCACTTCGATCGGCGCGGGAGGGTCCTGGCCACGGGACGAACGGACGGCGTCTCCGTGCATCTTCCGACTGGTGTGGGCGGCGTCATCCCCTGGGCCATGCGTCCCGACGGGCAATTCACCGGGTACCTCGGAAGGATCACCTACACCCGGAATGCCTCCCCGTCAGGGGTCCTTCCCACAGACAGCATTCCCGTCCCCTTCGTCCTCTTCGACGTGACCGGGACCGTGACGGACACGATCGGCTGGTCCGGACGTCCGCCCCCGCGAATGTGGCGGCCCCCTTCGGAGGAGTCCGCCAACGCGGGGACCATCGACGTGGGCGGGCGGCAGTTCTTCGTCCCGAATCCACCGACGACTCTCCCCTGGTGGGAGGCACGGGAGGATGGGTACCTGTCGGTGGAAACACCGCTCGCGCCGACTTCGGGAGAAGGAATCGTTCGCGTCACGAGGATCGGGACGGCGGCCGATACCCTCTTCAGCAACATCCTCCACTACCGGCCGGCACCATACACGGGACCCGACTTGGACTCGATTGCGGCGCGCGCGGCTCGAGGTGAGGAAGGCGGATTCGTTCCCTTTTTTGTGGGGGCGGATGCCCCTCCTCCTCCTTCGAACTGGGAAGCGATCGCCCATGCCCTCCGCGGCGCCATGGACTTTCCGGAGTTCCAGCTCCCCCTCTCCTATCCCTGGGTCGCCCAGGACGGATCGGTCTGGCTACGCCTTTCGATCCGCCCGGGGGAACCTCAGCGATGGATCGTTCTGGACGCGAAAGGGCGCGCCAGGGGATTGATCGACCTTCCGGACGAGGCGCGAGTCGCGTGGCATCGCGGAGATCGATTCTGGGCCGCGATTCCCGACGAGTTCGGCGTGCCCTGGGCCGTGCAATACAGAATCGAGGAGGGTTGAGCGGATGGACTCCAGGGTGCGAGACAGTCGCACCCCCCCTCAGGGATCCTCGGGAAGGAGCCGATACCGCACGAGGCTCTCCACTTCGAATACGTCCTCTTCGATGACCCAGATGTGGGAGTCGTCTGCCACCGCAATCCGCGCGTTCGTCGGGAGGCTCAATCTTCCTTCGGGCTCGCCCATCGGATCGAGGATCAGGTAGGGCCGTTCATCGCCTTTGTCCGAAAGCCGGATCCAGAGCCGGTCGTCGGAACCATGCACGATGCCCACGATGGGCGGCATCATCGGGGGAAGGATCGCATTCGCGCGAAGAAGCTGCCCCATGTTGTCATCGGGCGCCGTGGAAGCCCGGGCCTCCACGATGCTGTCGCGCATGGCCTCGGTGATGGAAATCACTTCGAAGGGATACCTCCGCGTGAAAAGCGGTCCATCAAACACGTCCTCCATGAAGATCTCGTAGGTCCCGGCATCGGGACCCTCCATGGAGACCTGGAGGTGGGCCATTCGCGTGCCGTTGTCGGCGAGACGGAGGATGGGCCGGTCGGGCATCGTCATGACGAAGGGGCTCATTCCCGCCATTCCGGTCGTCCCGTCCGGCATTTCGATCTCGACCATGATCGGTTCCATCGGCGGCCCCGTGGCGAACTGAAAGTAGCTGATGATCGTTCCATCTTCCCGGACACGCCCGTAGGTCGGTTTGGTTCGATCGTGATCGCCGAGCCCGGGCGTCCTCGCTCCCGCGAGCTCCCCATAGACCGATCCGTCGGCATAGAGCGCGCCGCCATAGACGATCGAGAATTCCGGAAAGGTGCCTGCCATCTCGGGACTCGGTCGGGCGCCGTTCGGAGTGTAGATGTACCGGACGTAGTTCAGGTCGGAGTCGATCAGCGTGAAGCGGCGCTGACTGAAATCGTAAGCGTAAAGAGTGTCGGCGATCCATCCGAGCCGGTGAGCGGTCGTGAATTCTCCGGGGCCCTGTCCCTCCCGCCCGATGGCTCCCAGCGGTTCACCGGATTCGCTGAAGAACCGCACGTTGAAGGTCTGCCGCTGCGCGATCGCCATCCTCCCGTCTTCGAAAACGGCCACGCGAATCGTGGTGTCAATCGGCACGAGGTCGTGCTCGTACCCGTCTATTCGGACCTCCTCCTCGAAGGTGTAGGCCACGAGACCATCGTCCGGGCCGGCGCCCCCGTCCTCACCCGCGGCGCACGACGCGACGAGCGATCCGAAGAGCAGGACTGCAACGACTCCCAACGTGAACCTTCGCATGAATGCCTCCGGGCGTGGCGTGGGCGGAGGGCTCCTCTTCCCCGGAAAGAAAAGGCCGGAGAGAGAAGGAACGGGCCGATTACGAATACTTACGTGGTCAACCTGTTGCCGCAACAAAAAAAACGCCGGGGGACCGCGTTATCCCCCCGCCCGTGTCCTGACCATGATGGCGCCGCCGACGGTTCCCGTGAGAGGCGCCCCGGGGAGTCGTATGGCAGCTTCGGGACGGACCCACTCCACCAGGACGATCGAGTTCGCGGATTGCGCGCGCAGGAACGACTCGATTCCGCCGGACTCCCCCCGGCGCTGGTTGTCTACGTAGAGCAAGGCCGGCCCCCCGATCGGGTTCAGCCAATTGGGCCGGAGGCGGCGGATCATGTCGAGCGCGTCGGTGGCGTCGGTCGCGATGACCTCCTGCTCCGTGATCGCGTCGAAGGCGCCGCCGCCGCCGGCACCACCCCCGCCGGTGCTCGCGCAGCCGGACAGGAGCGCCGCGGAACCGAAAGTACCGAGGAGGACGACGGCACCGAACAGCGGTCGCGTGAAACTTGGACCGTTCATGATTTCTCCGAAGTCGATGGGCGGTTATACGCGCCTTGTGCCGCACCATGGCGCGTTAGCTTCTCACGAATAAGTGGAGGATCGCGAATGCGAAAGTATGTCCGGGCGATGTCAGGGAGTTCTTGCGTTTTTCGGGCTCGTGACCTATTACGGGGTGTGCCCACTCATCACGGATCGAGTCAGACACGCCCTTACGCGTGCCTTGCGAAGGCGGACGCTGCCCTCCACCGTGGTTTCGCGGCTCCGCTGCCCGGGTCCGGCACGAATCGTTGGTCCGTCTAGCACAATTCCTCGCATCATCGGAGTAGAATCATGTGCTCACCATACGTTCGATGGGTGCGGCAACCTTTGAGGGTTGCCGCGCTGACGACGTTCCTCGCCGCGATCGGCGCCTCCGGGCTGCTTGCCCAGGCGGGACAGATCACCGGCACGGTGACCAACGCGGACACGGGAGAGCCCGTCGTCGCAGCGCAGATCTCCGTCGTGGGGACAACCCTCGGGATCACCACCGGCGGTAACGGCAGTTACACGATCGCCGGCGTCCCGGCGGGAACCTACACGCTGCAGATTCAGCGGATCGGCTACCTCGAGTTCCAGCAGCCGGGCGTCACCGTCACGGCAGGTCAGGCGACGGTCCAGAACCTCACGATGGCGGTTCAGCCCCTTCAGCTGAACGCGATCGTCGCGACCGGGTTGATCGACCCCGTCGAGGGGGTGAGGTCTCCCATCACGATCGGGCGGCTCGACCGGCAGAACATGCCGGTTCCCGTGGCCGGATCGGCAATCCAGAATCTTCAGGGGCAGATCGCGGGGGTGACCATCGCGCGCGGAAGTGGTGAGCCGGGCGCGGCCGCGGCGATCCAGCTCCGCAGCCCGACCAGCATCGGTGCCGGCACCCCCCTCATCGTCGTGGACGGCGTGATCCTGGGCGGGACAAGCGCGGACCTCGAGTCCATGGACATCCTGAGCATCGAGGTCGTGAAGGGTGCGGCCGCGGCGTCCCTCTATGGATCGCGCGCCGCGAACGGCGTCATCGCGATCACGACGAATCGTGGCTCGGGCCTCGCGTTCGGCACCACCCAGATGACGGCGAGATCCGAGTTTGGATGGCAGTCGGCCATCGAGGGGCTGCGGCTTCCCACGCACCACTTCTATGCGCTTACGGCCGACGGCATGAGCTACGCCGACGCGGACGGGAATGCCGTTGGCCGCGGCGACCGCATTCAGGAGACGGGGAACCAATTCCGCCTCTTCATGGACAACCCTTACCCGGGCCCCATCTACGACAACATCAACGAGGTGTGGAATCCGGGAAGTCAACAACAACACACCGTCAACCTGGCGCAAAACACGACGGACACAAACTTCTTTCTCAGTCTCAATCGAAACGTCCAGCAGGGTGCCCTTCCGAACAACGACGGGTACAGCCGCAACTCGTTTCGAATCAACCTGGACCATCGCTTCCTCAACTCGCTCAGCCTCGGGATCAGCGCCTTCCACGCGCGCACTTACTCCGACGACGTGAATGGGAGCCTCAACGGCCTCTAACACGGCTCCGCCGGACATCAACCTCCTGGCGCCTCCGGTGACGGCCGAGGACTCCATCGGAGGATTCACCAAGTTTCCGAACCCGAACACGACCTTTCAGAATCCCCTTTGGGTCGAAGGCATCGTCGAGGACGAGCAACGCGAGATTCGTACCCTCGCGAGCGCGCAGCTGCGATGGGATCCTGCCGCCTGGGTCTCGTTCTTCGGAAACATCAGCTACGACCGAGAGGACTCGAAAACCCGCAATTACACGCCGCTCGGTGTCGTTGTCGGAACCGACGAGGACGGCAATCTG
Organism: Gemmatimonadota bacterium; assembly: GCA_040882465.1. Taxonomy (NCBI): domain Bacteria; kingdom Pseudomonadati; phylum Gemmatimonadota; species Gemmatimonadota bacterium. The sequence goes on along the minus strand of JBBEBG010000040.1, from coordinate 5,566 downwards.
AGTTATAGCCAGGGCCTCAACGACACCTGGAATGCGGAGCTCCAGGCGTCCCTCCGCCGTGACTTCGGTCCGTTGAACACGCGCGTCACGATCCGCGGGCTGATGGAGCGTGACCGGGAAGAGGACATCTCCGCGTCGGGGAACGTGCTCGTGATCAAAGATACGCCGACCCTCGAGGCGGTCCCCTCATCGAGCCAGTTTTCCGGCTCCAGCGAGGAAGAAGTCCGATCGAACGGGTGGCTGGTGGACACGGCGTTCGACTATGACGCCCGATACATCCTGACCGCCCTCGTCCGTCGAGACGGAAGCTCCCTCTTTGGACGGGAAGAGCGTTGGCAGACCTATTACCGGGTCGCCGGCAAGTGGCGGATCTCGGAAGAAGATTGGTTCAACATTCCGAACGTGGATGAACTCGGAATCAGCGTCTCGCGAGGCACCGCGGGAGGCCGGCCGCCCTTCTCGGCGCAGTACGAGGTCTGGTCTCTCTCGAACGGCGTCCCGACGAAGTCACAGCTCGGCAACCGGTTCCTCAGGCCGTCGCAAACGGTCGAGCACGACGTTTCGGTCAATGCCGTTTTATTCGATCGCTGGGAAATGACGGCGACGTACGCCTGGCAGCAGACGTCGGAGCAGCTCCAGACGGCAAATCTCCTCGCCTTCTACGGGTATCCTACTCAGTGGCAGAATGGCGGGACGATCGAGGGAAACACGATCGAGTTCACGCTCAACGCCCCTGTCATCCAGACGCCACGCTTCGGATGGACGACGACCTTCGTGGCCGACCGTTCCGACTCGGTGATCGAGGAGTGGCCCTTCGCGTGCGAATCGCCCGCATGGCGGTTCCGTTGCGCGGGCCGCGGCGTTTACGAGGTATGGGGATACAACTTCGTCACCTCCGATGCTCTGTTCGAGGCACATCGCGGCGGGGAGCTCATCGGGTTCGAGGATCAGTTCGACAGGAATGACGACGGATATCTTGTCTGGGTGGGTGAGGGATTCTCCTACACGGACGGCGCCGGCACGGACGACGATCTGAATACCGGGGACGACCTTTGGGGTACCTCGACGACGATCGGCGGAGAGACTTACAATTGGGGAATTCCCTTCCGCGAGCGGGACGGCGGTGGCGGCCTCCTCCGCAAGCAGGTCGGCGATGCCGCCCACATCAACCTCGGGTGGATTAACAACTTCAACTTCGGCGCCTTCTCCCTTCATGCGCAGCTTCACGCCAAGGTCGGCGGCGACGTCCAGAACACGCAGCACCAATACATGATACCGGACGACGTCGCGCCGATGATGGACCAGGCGGGGCGGCCCACGGGGCTCAAGAAGCCTCGCGCGTATTGGACCACACTGTACTCCGACGCCGGGGGCACCGACTTTTTCAACGAAGATGGAAGCTACCTCAAGCTCCGGCAGGTGATCCTCAACTACCGCGTGCCGCAAAGCCAGCTCGCGCGTCTCCGCCTATCGGATATGGGGATCTCCAGCCTCACCCTCGGGCTCATTGGGAGAGAGCTCGCCACTTGGACCAACTACCGCGGATTCGATCCCGAGCAGGGACTCAGCCTCACTGGAGGTTCGCAAACGGGCGCCGGCGGGACCTATCCACCGACGTCGAGCTACACGCTCGAATTCCAGGTGACCTTCTAACGAGATCCCTTCCGACCAAGAGGCTACTTGCATGTTTTCCCAATCCAGAAGAGTCCTCCTCCTCGCCGCGCTCCTTGTGGCGGCGACCGGATGCCAGGATCTCGTTGTGCGAAACCTGAACGACCCCGACCGTTTCCGGGCGATCACGAACCCCGAGGACGTCCAGCAGTTGATCGCCGGGGTCTTCGACGAGGAGTACTTCCCCGCGATCCACCTCGCCTCGTCCGCGGTGGACACGGAGATGATGTTCGCCGGGTACGCGAGCGAGATGACGGCGACGACGGTCCTGGGCGGCACCGCCAACGAGACGGCGGAGCCGCGCCAGGAACACTCCAACCTGGTTTCCATTGCGACCACAATCGGCGTGCATGGGCCACGCAATATGTACAGGGACTTCCTCCGTGTCTGGTCGGTGGCGGACGACATTCTCCGCCTTACGCAGGGGGAGGACGCGACAGAGCTGATCATCGGCGAGGTGGATCAAACACCGCGCGCCCGGGCGTTCGCGATGATGATGCAGGGGTTCGCATGGGGATATCTCGCGAATATGTTCGACCAAGCGATGATCATCCCCTCGGATGAGGTCTTCCCGGAGAGTAACGAGGAGGCGCTTCAATACCTGGTGGATCGCGACGTCGCACTCGAGGCGTCACTCAGCGTGTTGGACGATGCGAAAGCCCTCCTCCTGGCGAATCCGGACATCGTTTACCCCGATCGCTCGGCCGGTTCGGCTCAGTGGTTCGGTGCGGCGGCGCCCGTCGGTCCGGCCGAGCTGATTCCCTTCATCAATACGATGCAGGCCCGCTTCTTGATCATGCACGCGCGCAATCCGGCCGAGCGCGCAGCGGTGAATTGGACGCGCGTCCTCACGCATACGACTGCAGGCCTCCAGTCCGACTTTTCCGTGGTGTTGGACGGCAGCCGCCCGAGCGGACTCTACAGCACCATCGCGCGGGGGAACGCTGGGATGGGCGCGGATTATCGCATGGTTGGGCCGGCGGATATCTCGGGCGGATACCAGAGCTGGATCGCCGCAGGTCTCGAGGGCCGCGACCGGTTCCAGATGGTGACGCCGGACCGCCGGATCCAGGGACCGGGCTTCGTCGTGTTCCAGAGCGTGAACTACCGGGCACAGGGCGCCTACTTCCGGAACATGGCCAATTCGCTTTCCGACCAGTGTTGCGGTGCCAGCGGGACGTATTACCGGCCCGCGTACCAGTGGCGGCGGCACCAGCACGGCATCGGTATCGCAACGACCGTCAATTCGACCACGTCGAACTTCAATACGGGTGATGCGGAGATCGCGACCGCAGATGAGAACCGTCTCTACGCGGCGGAGGCCAACTTCCACATGGGGAATCTCACCGCGGCCCGGGACCTCGTGAACGTGACCCGGACAAGAGGGCACACGCTTCCGAACCAGGGAAACTTCCCGACCAATCTCCCGCCGGCGACGGTCAATGGCGCACCGCATTCGGCTCCGGGAGCTGACGACTGCGTGCCCAGGACCGACACCGGCCAGTGCGGGAATCTACATGTCGTGATCCGGTACGAACGCATGATCGAGCTCGCCGGGCTCGATGTGTTGCGCGGCTGGTTCGACTCGCGCGCGTTTGGGACGCTGCCGGATGGCTCATGGACGCAGCTCCCGGTCCCCGCGCCGGAGCTTGAGCAGCTCGGGCTCCCCCTCTACAGCTTCGGCGGAGTGGGCACCGAGTTCGGCGCCGTCTATGCACCGGTCGGAGGGGGGTGGAACGGCGGGCCGTGAGGATCGGTTTGAATTGAGGGACTGAAGCGGAAAATAGTGCGGGCGCCCTGGGGATTCCGGGGCGCCCGCACCTTCTTCCGCGACCTGCCGAGAAACCCCTCAGTCGTTTGGGCCGCCGCCCAGGCGCACCACGATCGCGCTCTCGATGTTGCGCCCCGCTCCCAGGATCCCGGGAATGGTCGCGCTGGCCGTCGGCCCGTCCAGCCGCCGGATTTCGACCACGGACTGCGTGGAGATCTGCCTGAGCATTTCCACCGGCCCGAAGTAGGTTCCGTTCACCACGACCGCGATCTGGGTCTCCTGATTGATGGCCCGAGCTCCGCGGCTCTGGAGCCAGAGCGGACGAAGTCGCTGGAGCGCCTGATAGAGGTCCGACACGAAGACGGTCGAGAGCTCTTCCGCGGACACTCGGTCCCGGTCCTCCGCGGAAGCATCGATTGCCTGTCCGCCGCTGGCGCACCCCATGGCCAGCGCGAGGACGATCGGAATCGAGAGTTGGGAGACGCGGCGCCGAATGCGCATCGGATCACTCCTTGGAGAGTGGCCTGGAACTGAAGTCAGTTGGAGCTAATCTTAGGTGGGAACCGTCGCACCGAACAGGTGTCCGAAGCCAGGGGAGTTCACGCGGGTCGCTCGCTCGAAGGAGACGTGGATGGTCGGCAGTCGTGAATGGCGCCTTTTCGGCCTCTCGGTCCTCCTGGCCCTCACGGCGGGATGTGTCTCCTCGACCGACCCGGACGGAGGAGGCGGTCCGGACGCGACGGCGACGGTGCGAACGACCGACGACTTCCGGTTCGTTGCCGATGAGGTGCACATCGCGGTCAGCGGCACGGTGACCTGGCGCTCGAACTCGGGCCTCCGCCACTCCATCACTCCAGTAGGGCACGACACCTGGGAACCGGTCGAATGGGACACCCGCGGCGGCGTCATGCTCGAGGTGACCTTCATCACACCCGGCATCTACGACTACCGCTGCGAATACCACTGGCAGGACGGAATGTACGGGCGGATCATCGTTCTGGAGTGAGCGCCTCCGCGGTCGCCCCGTAGCAGTCGGCGGACTCCGAGAATCCCCACCTCAACCCCATGCCGGCGCGCCATCCTGGCGCTCCCCGTATCGGCTTTGTCCTCGGTATGGCCTTTAGGTGGGAGCAGACGCGCGTCGCGGCCGCGGCAAGTCCACTCGAGCTCACTGGAGTCGCGGGCTCGGCCCATCCGGGGTGCGTCTCGCGAATCCCAAAGCCGGCTCAAGGGTACGCGCCCTCTCCCACTCTGAGCCCTTGCCGTCACTTCGACATCTCCGCACGTTCTGCGACCCACGCTGGCTGGGAGATCTCCGCTCTTTCCGGCAGCACCGCCTCGATGGCACGAAAGAGCACAGGCGCCGGGATGTCGGCCTCACGCTCCCAGCGCACGGAGGCGGTCCAGGGCCCGGGTTCGGTCCAGCCGCACCGGGAGCCGATGGAGTCCGCCTCTCCCCGGCCAGAGCTCCCGTTCTCCCGCATCATGCCCGCGACTGGGTCATCATTCGGGAGCCTCACCTCCGGGCGGCGGGCATCGTAGCGCACGAACCCGTGGGGATCGTAGAAGTGGGCGATCCCGTTTCCGTTGCATGCCACCCGCCAACCCCCCTCATGCACGAGCCGGTGATGAGAGCGGCATAATGCCGCTTATTCCGAAGTCGGAATAAGCGGCAGAGGAGGATACAGTTGGCGAGGCTCGTCTTGCCGCCGTCGGCCCAGTGCCGGACATGATGCGCGTCGGTAAACCGGAACCCACACCCCGGGAACCGGCATCCGCGGTCGCGGGACTCGAGGGCGCGGCGGAGCGCGGGAGGAATCGTGCGGGTCTTTCGTCCCACGTCGAGGACCGTGCCTGTTGCCGGGACCATGCCTCCTAGGGGCACCGTGCTTCCGCCGGGGACCGAGCTTCCTCCGGGAACCGAGCTTCCTCCGGGAACCGGGCTTCCCGCGGGGACCTTGCCTCCCGCGGGCACCTTGCTTCCTGCGGGCACCGTGCCGTCGGCGAAGCCCTCGCCCCCGGAACCGTGCGTCACTTTGACGACACTCGCGTCGCAGGAGAGGCGCCTCGACGTTTCAGCTGAAACGCGCGTCCCGTCCTCGAGCTCGGAGCGGCCGGGCTCCC
>JBBEBG010000039.1 GCA_040882465.1 Gemmatimonadota bacterium | reverse complement strand
CTACGGATCGAAGCATGACCTGCCACCGCGGCGCCCGGGCTCGACTCTACCGCCACAGGGCCTTGTGATGAGGAGCGTGGATCAGAGGAGAGAGAGGATGGTGGTTGGGGTGGCTGTGGCGATGGAGGCGCCCTTGAAGTCTGGTTCGTTGCGCGTGACCAAGTACTCCGCATCGATTCGGAACGCGGCGGCGGCTTGTACCGCATCCTCGAAATCGTTCAGCGGCAGGGATAGCGCGCGGTAGAAGTCCTGTTTTTCGACCGGGACCACTTCGAGAAGGCGGAGAAGGTCATGCATGGCCGTGATGGCCGTGTCTCGGTCTCGGCTCCTGGCGACGACGTAGTAGACTGTGGGAAGGGTGTGGCCCGCGACGAAGCCTTGGGCCTGGTTCGTTTCGAGAGCTGCGAGGAGTTCCGCTGCGGGCCGGGCCCATGGATCGCGCTCGAGCACGACATCCAAAAGGACGTTAATGTCGAGGAGCAGCCTCATTGGCCGTACTTCTCTACGAGGTGCCGCCGGTAGTCTTCGCGATCACCCGCGCCTTTTGCCACTCCCAGGAGGCGCCGGACCGTAGGGGTCAGGGTTTCCTCGAACTCGTCCCCGGCCGGGAGATGAGCCAAGAACTCGGTGACGAGCCTGGAAATGCTGGTGTTGTGGCGCTGAGTGTACCGACGAGCCCGCTCAATGACGTCGGGGTCGACCGTGATGTTGAGTCGTTGTTTGGACATGGGTGCCTCCGTGCGCATAAGTACACCACAATGATGCGCATAGCGTGGACGGCGGTCAAGTGGCGGCGAGGGTTGGCTCGTCGACGAGGCCCTGCAGCGCATAACAACGGGTTGCCGATTCCGGCCCTTTGGGCCTCCATCGCAACCCTGAACCGTTATCTGAAATCGCATCGAAACCGATAACCACGTCTCTTCACGGAGTTGAGGATGAGAAGTACGATCGCACTCGCCGGGCTAGTCCGTAGCACCTTCCTCCAGGCTTTAGCCCTCCTGTCCGTGGCGACCGCGAGCGCCGCGCAGCAGGTGCCGCCCCCTAAGATCATCGTCTCGGGCGCTTCCGGTCAGCTGGGCGGGCTGATTGTAGAGGACCTGCTGGCACGGGGCGTTGCACCGGGCGATCTGATCCTTGTGAGCCGGACGCCCGAGGACCTCGAGCGTTACGCCGCGATGGGGGCGAGCACTCGCTTCGGAGACTTCACACAGCCGGAGTCTCTATCCGCGGCGTACGCAGGAGGGGATCGGATGGTGATGATCAGTCTGAATACCCGCGGCAATCCGGATCCCCGCGTGGCCACCGAGCGTGCGGCGCTCCAGAAGACCGCAATCGACGCGGCCGTTGCAGCGGGGGTAAGTCACATCGTCTACACGTCTTTTGTGGATGCCGATCGAAACGAGTCGCCCATCGCAGTGGACCATCGAATTACCGAGGCGGACCTGCGCGCGAGCGGCGTTGCATGGACCTCGCTACGGAACCAGTGGTACGGTGACCGCATCATCGGCGCGGCGGCGGCCATGGTCCGCCGAGGCCAAGTCGTCGTTCGGCCGGACGGCCTGGGCGTTGCATACGTGACCCGGGAGGACTGCGCAGCGGCGGCGGCAGCGGTCCTTACCACCCCTGGTCACGAGAACCGTGTCTATGAGATCACGGGCCCAACGCGGTTCACCGACGGTGATCTGGCGGTGATCGCAAGTGAGATCACGGGCGTAGAAATCGAGGTCGTCATCGCAACGCCCGAGCAGGCTGCCAGTCTCCCATAGCCCCCACCGTCCGGCGAGACTCTCTCGACACACTTCCGCGACATCACGGGAAGCGAGGGCACGACGGCACGTCAGATATTGGAGTCGAATCGAGAGGCATTGATAGCCGCGAGGAGCAACTGATCGCTGACGGCATGGCACTCGCCTGCCACTGTGCTCCTGCTTTGATGTGATCGCTTGGTCGCGACGGCGCACGGGCGCCGTGGGCCAACGGGAAACGTGCTGGCGTTGCGACGTGCGAGTTACGTTCAAGAGATTTTTATAGCTCGCGCGTTTCCCTTTTTGGCACCGCGATGCGATGAAAGCGATCATCTGCACCAGATACGGTCCGCCGGAGGTCTTACAGCAGGCGGAGCTACCCCAGCCCGCGCCACTCGACAACGACGTGCTGATCCGTATCCACGCTACTACCTGCCATATCGGTGACGTTCGAGTCCGTGGCGCGATTCTCCCTCTCTGGATGCAACTTCCTTTCAGGCTTTATATGGGCATCCGGAAGCCGAAGCGCAAAGTACTGGGCATGGAACTCTCGGGTGGGGTAGAAGCCGTCGGAAAGGCGGTCCGCAGATTCAAGCCCGGTGATGCTGTGCTGGCTTTTTCAGGCTTTGCCCTCGGTGCCTATGCGGAATACATCTGCCTGCCCGAGGACGCCGGGGATGTCCGAAAGGGTCTCGTTGTGCATAAACCGGCTTCCATGAGCTTTGCCGAGGCGGCTGCCGGCATCGCCACGGGCGGACTCACGGCTTTGAGCATGCTCAGGAAGGCGGACATCCGCCCCGGACGGAGCGTGCTGGTTTACGGAGCTTCGGGAAGTGTGGGCGTGTACGCCTTGCAGTTGGCCAGGTATTTCGGCGCAGAGGTCACGGGCGTTTGCAGCACGGGGAATCTTGACATGGTGCGATCCCTGGGGGCGAGCAAGGTCATCGACTACACGAGGGACGAACTCGAAACCTGCACGGAAACTTTCGATGTGGTCCTCGATGCCGTCGGAAAACTGCCGGCGGCTCTGGCCAGGAGGCTTTTGGCACCCTCCGGCCAGAGTCTCGACGTGCGGAAGCATGCTCATCTAGTCGGGAAGATGACGACAGCGGAACTGCAATTCCTGACCTCATTGGCTGACGGGGGCGAGCTCCACACCTTCGTCGACCGCGAATACCCATTGGACCGGATCGTGGAAGCCCATGCTTATGTGCAGCAGGGACACAAGCGCGGGTACGTGGTCATCAACGTGAACCCCATCTCATAATGCCTGAGCGATCTGAGGCATGGGATGCGAGGGTGTGAGGAGGTCACGATGGGAGCCGCGGGTCACACGAATGGGGCCGCTCTCTTCCCGGGGGGGCCGTCAACCGAGAGGGGTCACGCGAAGGTGACCGGTGATCGGGTCGGGGCGCACCGACATCGGCCAGTGATAGATCCGCTCTAGGCTCTCTTCCCTGAGAACTTCCTCCGGCGATCCCTCCGCGGCGACCCGTCCCCCTTCCATCAGAAGCAGCCGGTCCGCGAATCGCGATGCCGCATCGAGATGGTGGGTGATCAGGAAGATCGTCATCCCGCCCGCGGCCGCCTTCCTCAGGAGGCTCAGAATTTCCATCTCGTGCCTCACATCGAGCGACTGAGTGGGTTCGTCCAGGACGAGGGCGCGGGGTTCCTGTGCCAACGCACGGGCGACTCTCGCCCTCTGGAACTCCCCCCCCGACAAAGTGCCCACGTCACGGTCCGCGAACCCGAGTGCGTCGCATTGCTCGAGGGCGCGCTCCACCGCGGCGAGGTCGTCGCGCCCCATGCCGCGAACGGGCCCGAGGTGAGGATATCGTCCCATCTCCACGAGCTGGCGCACCGTGAGTGGGAAGGCGATCGACTCCGACTGGGTGACCGCTCCGACCGCCTTCGCGAGCTCCCGCCGGCCCCAGGCGGCCAGCTCGCGACCGTCGAGAATCACCCTCCCGGATTCGGGCGCGACTGCCCCGAGGAGCGCTCGCATGAGGGTGGATTTCCCGGACCCGTTCGGGCCGAGCACCGCGTAAAAGGAGCCGGCCGGCACGCGTAGGGTCACTCCGTCGAGCGCCGGCGGGCGCCCTCGTCCGTATCGGAAGACCAGATCGTGGGTCTCGAAGGTCACCCTCGCAGGCTCCGCCGAAGGAGTAGAAGGAAGGCCGGCACGCCTACGAAGGCCGTGATCACCCCGATCGGAATCTCGGCGGGGGCGGCCACGGTGCGCGCCAGGAGATCCGCGAGGATGAGGAACGCGCCCCCGGCGAGAAAGGAAAGCGGAAGGAGAAGACGGTGGTTGGAGCCCACGATGATTCGGACACCGTGTGGAATCACCAGTCCCACGAATCCGATGACTCCCGCGAAGGCGACCCCGGCGGCCGCGATCAGGGAGGCGACCCCGTACGCGGTCCGTTTCACTCGCTCGACTCGCGTCCCCAGGTAACGCGCGGTCTCCTCGCCGATCGCCAGGAGGTCGAGTGCGCGGGCGAGCCCGATCAACACGGCCGACAGGGGTAGGGTATAGGCCGCGACGATCGCGACGGTTTGCCAGCTGGCTCCACCCAGGCTCCCCATCATCCAGATGACGGCGGATCGCAGCGTGGCGGCGTTCGAGAGTGCGAAGATGAGAGCGATGCACGCCGAGAAAAAAGCGCCGACGACCACGCCGGACAGGAGCAATACGCGAACGTCCATTCGTCGGTCGGCCGAAAGTGCCACCCCGAAGACGAGGAGGATCGCCACCGCCGCCCCGGCAAAGGCGGCCAGAGGAAGTGCCCAGGAGACCGTGGTGACCCAACCCACGGCCAGGACCAGGACCGCCCCCGTCGCCGCCCCTCCCGAAATCCCCATGATGTACGGTTCCGCGAGCGGATTGCGGAGAAGGGCCTGGAAAACGCCCCCGGCGAGGGCGAGTCCGCCCCCTACGAGAAGGGCGAGGAGCGCGCGCGGGATTCGAAGCTCGGTGACGATGAGGTGATTCGTCTCCGATCCCCGGCCGGCGAAGACGTCGAAGATCTCCGAGAGGGTGATCTCCACGCTCCCGAAGCGGACGCTCAGGAGGAAGGCGACCGCCACGACCGCGAGGAGGAGAACGACCGCGGTTCCTCCGGTCCCGCGGGTCCGGCTCACGGAGTGAGGCCCGGATGGAGGAGGCCCGCGAGGATCCGGGCCGATGCGCCCAGCCCCAGCCCGGGGATCTCGACCTCCAGGGGAATGCGCCTCAGGGGAATGGCCTCCAAAGCGCGTGGGACCGGTGTGCCTTCGGAGACGAGCAGGAGGTCCAGATCGCGAGCGAGAACGGCCTCCACACTCACGGGAGCGTAAAGCGCTCCGGCGTCGGCGAAGACATTTGCTCCACCGGCGAGCTCGACCAGCTCGTGGAGAAAGGTCTCGGGCCCTGCGGCGAGAGGCGGATCGCCGCCGAGGATCGCCACGCGGGGCCGGGGCGCCCCCGCGACGCGGAGGGCGACCTCATCGAGCTCGTCTCTGAGGGAGGCGCGAATCGAGTCCGCCGCCTCCACCTCCCCCACGGCCTGGCCGAGGAGGCCGATAATCCGCATGACATCTTCGATCCCATTGGGGCGAATCGAGAAGTGCGGGATTCCGGCGGCGTCCAGCCGGCGGGGCGTCGTGGCGTCCGAGCCGGCCTCGAAGCGGACGACGAGATCCGGCCGGAGCGAGACGATGGTCTCGATCGAAGATCCCAGCCCTCCGCCCACGGAGGGGAGACTCGCGACGGCTGCCTCGTCGTCGAAGTCGGTGCGTCCGACGAACTGCGCCTCCTGGCCCAGGGCGAGAAGGATCGACGTCGCGGAAGGGACGAGGGAGATGATGCGCTGCGGGGGAGCCGGGAGGACGACCTCGCGCCCCCCGTCGTCGCGGACCGTGACGGGGAACCCCTGGGACGGCTCGGGCGTCGCCCGTCCCCCTCGATCGCTCCGCGCCCCCTCCTGTTCCGATCCGCCGCACCCGCCGGCCAAAAGCGCGGCCGCCAGAAAGAGACCTTTCCCGAGGCAGCGGCGGTCCGAGGGGCGTTCCCGGGCGATCGGTGTGGCGGCGGCGATTCGCCGCATCAGCGGAAGGTCCGGATCCCTCCCCGAGCGGCCGGCACGCCGCAGGGATCCTGGTAGAGCATGGACCACTCGCCTTCGCGCGTTCCCAGTAGGGCGAGCCACCGCGCTTCTTCGCCGAAGACCTCGAGGAGGAGGTCCGGGGCGCCGGCCCCTTGCAGATCGTGCGCCCCGAGCAGCCGGGCGAACGCCTTTCCGTCCTGCCCGACTCGCTGGTACCAGGCCACGATGGGTTCGTAACGCGTGCCCACGGGGGCCGAGGCGATGAAGAGGCCATAAGCGACCGGGACTTCGGGGCCGATGTCCATCTCGCCGCCGTAAACGAAGGAAGCTGCGAGCCCCTGCGTCGCGCCGCCGTCGAATACGAGTGGTTGGAGGTCCCGGCGGGCGCCCGGAATGGAGGCGGGCCAAGGGACGTTCATGGCCGGGATCGCGATCTGCGCGGCGGTGACGGATCCGGGATCGAGCGCCGCCATACCGGGCGAGGCGGGGAGGGGCGCGGATTCGGCGGCCGATTCTAGCCCGACCGCAAAAAGGTCGTCCTTCGCAACCGCCAGGAAGCGGCGTTCCCCCGAAGCCTCGGGGCGGATCTCGACCCTCCCGCTCGCGCTGGGGCGAAGGCGGCAGGTCGACTCGTCCGCTGCCGCGAAGCCGTCCGCGATGAAGGTCCCCGCGCGGGCGCCCCGGGAGAGAAGGACGAATTCGGTCGCACGCTCGAAGCGGCCGATCGCGAACCGCTCCACCATCTCCGGCACTTCCTCGGAGTCGGGGAGGGGCTCGTACCCTTCGTCTGTGAAGGAGGCGACGGCGACGAGCGATGCTTCGGACCCTTCGCCCCGCTCCACCAGGTAGAGGACCGGACCGGTCTGGATCGGGGCGAGAGGAGTGGGAAGGGAGTCCGGCAGAACGATTTGGGTGGGCATGCCCTGCGCCGGAGCCGGCGCCTGGAGCTCCAGTTGGAACCCCCCGAACTCCACGTTGTCGCACCCGGAGCTCGCGATTATCATCACGGGCACGAGGAAGGAGGGAAATCCCTTGGCGTGCATGGTGTTTCCGGGGTGGGGCGGCCGCGAGCGACTTCCGAACACTGGTCGGGAGCGGGAAAGGCCCGAGTCATGAAGTTACCCGAGCGGAAAGTGGAGCGCAAAGGTCCGCCGGTCCATCGGAAGGAGGGGGATGGCCGACCCAAGCGATTCGTTCCGAAGCGTGCTGGGGCACTTCACCACGGGAGTCACGGTCGTCACGGGGGCGGGCGCCGCCGGAGCTCCGGTGGGCCTCACGGCCAATTCGATGGCCTCGGTTTCCCTGCGACCGCCACTCGTTCTGGTCTGCCTCGACCGGGGATCCGCCTCTCTCGCGGCGATTCTCGAGACGCGCCGGTTCGGAATCTCGGTCCTCCGGGGGCAGCAGGAGGCCCTCGCTCGCCGTTTCTCCGCGGAGGTGCCCGGGGAGCGCTTCAGAGAGCTCGAGTTGCGCCGTTCCCTCGGCGGTGTCCCTTTCCTCCCCGACCCCCTCGCCTGGTTGGAGTGCGCGCTCTGGAAGCCCGTGGACGCGGGGGATCACACGATCCTGATCGGCGAAGTTCTTGCCTTCGGGGCCGACGAGACCGGTTCGCCCCTTCTCTTCTTTCGGGGAGAGTACGGAACCTTCGAACCGTGACCGCCCCCGCGGCGCGTCCCGAAGGCCTTTAGGAGGACGGTGCGCCTCGTCCACCTCTCCGACCTCCATCTCGGCTTCCGGGCCTTCCCCCGCGCCGAGAGGGGGTGGAATCTTCGGGAGCGGGATCTGGCCGGGGCCTTCCGCTGGGCGGTTCAGGAGATCGTCCGCCTGGCGCCCGACCTGGTCCTCCTCTCCGGCGATCTCTTCGATCGCCCAGATCCCCCGAACACCGCGTACCTCGCCCTTCAGCGAGGGCTCGGCATCCTTCGCTCTCACCTGCCCGCGACCCAGCTCCTCGCGATCGCGGGCGAACGCGACACCCCGCGGAATCCGGCCGATCCGGGACCCCTCGCGGTCCTGGACGGCCTTCCCGGCGTCGAGGCGGCGGCGGGTGCGCCGAGAGCGGTGCGCTTCCGCGAGGCGGGGATCCATGTGTTGCTCGTTCCTCAACGGGCGATTCTGGACCCACCCTTTCCCGCGCTTCGTCCGGACCCCGGCGCCCGCTGGAACATTCTCGTCATTCGGGGCCGGGTGACCGACGCTCCTTCGGCGTTGCCCGTAAGACCCGCGGAGTGGAGCTACATCGCCGTCGGCGGACCCCACGAAGCCATGCGTTGGGCCCCAAACGCCTGGTCGGCCGGGGCGCTCGAGCGTCCCGGGCGGAACCCCTGGCACCAGGCGACCGAGGAGCGTGGCTTCCTCAGCTTCGACCTGGAGGGCGGGACGACGGAGTTTCACCCGGTTCCCGGGCGCCCCGTCGTGGACCTCGCGCCGGTCCGCGTTTCCTCCTCCGATCCGGATACCGGCACACGAAGGCTTCGCGAGCTCCTCGAGGGAATCCCGGGGGGCACGGAAGGAAGGATCGTCCGGATCCGCCTCCGGGGGGATGTCCTCGCCCCCGGGGACGGCGTCTCGGAGGGGCTTCTCTCCGCGATCCGAGGGAGGGCGGCCTTCGCGGAGTTCCACCTTCTCGGAGAGAGCGCTCCGGCTGCGACGCGGCGTTCTCCCCGGGGCTCCGAGACATTCGCCCTCCGCTTCGGCGTTTCCGAGGAGGGAGTGCCGACCGAGGTTCCCCTCGGATTCGGAGTCGTCCTCCTCACCGCCCCGACGGAGGCGGACCGGACGCGGATCGTCCGGGCGCTGCGCGGGCCGGACGAATCGGCGGACGGGGGCTACCCGCCACTCCCTGCGTTGGAAGTCCTTCGGGTCGGGGACGGGACCATCCCGTTCCCCACACTCCCCGATGGCGATCCGGCGGAGCTCCTGCGCGCGATCCTGGTCCACCGGGCGCCGGCGCCGCCACAAATTGGAGCCGCGTTGCCGGGAGATGGCCTCGCGGAGCCGCCGGAGGCGGGCGTCGCCGCCATGGCGAACGCTCTCACGGAGCTGCGTGCGGATTCCATCGAGGCGACCGGGGACCTGGAGGCCCGAACGCTCGAGTGGGCGCGCGACCGCCAGGAAGCCGATACCAAACTCCTCGACTACCGCGACCGGGCGCGTGAGCTGAAGAATCGCATCCGCCTTCTCGAAGCCCGGGGTGAGGAGAGCCGCTGCCCCACCTGCGGACGGCCGCTCGGATCGGAAGCGGGACGGCTTATGGCCACCCTTTCCGACGAGATGGAAGCGGTCATTCAGGACGGGAAGTGGTGGAAGAAGAGGCGTGCGCAGCTCGACGAGAAGCCGAAGGAGCTTCAGGCGATGGAGGAGAACTCGCTCCGACTCCACGCGCGCGTCGAAGAAGAAGCCGAGCGGGTCCAGCGCGCCCGCGAGCACCACGCCGCCGGTCGAGAGTCGCCGCCCCGCGAGGGCTTTGAGAGGCCCGGCGCAGCTGGAACGACCGGCGGACCTGCACTGGAGGCGCTCCCCGGAGCACGCGCCGTTCTGCGCAGGACCGCGAACCTCCTTTCCTCCATGACGGAGGGACGGATCTCGGGGGTGCGGGTGCGAGAGGGGCGCCTCCTGGCCGTGGGCGCGGGGGGGCGGGAAGAGGTGCCGGAAGGGACGGATCTCACGGCCCTTCGTTTCGCGATCCGCTTCTCTGCGTGGGAGTCTGGGGAGGGGAGCGCGGGTGAGCCGGGCCCCCTGCTCCTGACCGAGCTCGGCGGGCATGGGGGCGAACCGTTGGCTTCGGCCGCGATTGAAGTCGTTGCGGAGCGCGTCCCCGAAGGGGCCCTCGCCCTCGTCGTCGCGCCGCCCTCCGTGGCGGAGAATCTCCCCGAGCGCATGGCGCGGGTCCTCGAGCTCACCCTGGACGGGCGGGGGCGCTGGATCGTGCGCCGGATTCCTTCGGGTTCCCCTGGACTTTCGATCCCCGAGGAGGGATGACCGGGAGGGGGCCGGTCGAGCGGAGGACCGGCGACCCGGCCTCAGTTCCGCGACAGGTGGAGTGCACCGAGCGTGTCGCGCCGGATCCGCCACCCGGGGGGACACCAGGTCGTCGCGCTGTATTCGGTGACGATGGCGGGCCCGGCGATGGCCCGGTCCTCCTCGAGACTCCCGCGCGCGACCACGGCAGCCTCGATCTTCTCCCCCCTCCAGAAGACCGTGGTGTGTGCGGCGCCTGCCGCGGTTTCCGGCTCCCGCAGGGTGGCTGTGGCGATCTCCGCGCCGGGGGACTCCACCTGAACCCGGAGCGTCACCGCCTCCACCAGGACACCCTCGCGCCGGTACCCATATCGCGCCTCGTGCGCCTCCTGGAAGCGAGTCGCCCATTGAACCGCCGGGACGCGGAGCTCGAAGCTCTGATCGCGGTACCGGGCGTCCACCCACCGGCGGGACGTGAGCCGGTCCCGAGGCGCGCCCTCCCGAAGCATCTCCTCCATCGCCCCCTCTTCGAGTTCCGCAAGGATCCTCTCGACCTCCTCGCCGCTCCCCGACTCTTCAGAGGAAACGAGAACGGTTCGCTGGCGCTCCCGGAGGTTTGGCGCAACGAGCATTCCGAAAGCGGAAAAGAGCCCCGGCGCCGGCGGCACGAGGACCCCTTCGACCCCGAGGCGATCGGCGAGCTCGGCGGCGTGGAGGCCTGCGGCCCCTCCGAAGGCGACGAGGGTGAAGTCGGAGACATCGACCCCCCGCTCGACCGAGATCACGCGAAGGGCTCCCTCCATTGCGGTGTTTGCGACTTCGACCACCCCCTCCGCGACCTGGTCCGGAGAGGTACCCGCTTCCCGGGCCAGCTCCGCCAGCGGGGCCGCGACCGCCGTCCGGTCCAGGAGTCGCCGGCCCCCGGCCAGGCTGGCGGACGGCAGTCGCCCCAGCCAGAGGTGCGCGTCGGTGACCGTCACCTCTGCTCCACCGTCTCCATAAGCGATCGGGCCGGGGACGGCTCCGGCGCTTTCCGGCCCGACGCGGAGCGCCCCGCCGGGGTCCACGCGGGCGATCGAACCGCCCCCCGCGCCGACCGTGTGGATGTCGAGGAGGGGAATCGCAATCGGGATCCCCCCGACCCGTCCCTCCCGCGTGTGGAGGAGCGATCCGGGAATGAGGCTCACGTCGGTGGAGGTCCCGCCCATGTCGAAGGAGAGGAGGCGCTCCTTCCCGCAACGTCGCCCCCATTCGAGCGCGGCGACGACGCCCCCCGCCGGCCCCGAGAGTATTGTATGCACGGGTTCCGTCGCGGCGCGCGCGAGCGGAAGAGCGCCGCCGTTCGATCCCATGATACGGATGCGTCCGCCGCCGGTTTCGCGTGCGAGACGTTCGAGATACCGCCTCATCAGCGGTGCGATGTAAGCATTCGCGACCGTCGTGGAGGTCCGTTCGAATTCGCGAAACTCGGGGAGGATTTTCGAAGAAATGGAAAGGGGGACCGAGATCGGTTCGAGGGCCAGACCGACGGCCTCCTCGTGCATGGGGTTCGCGTAGCTGTGCAGCAGCACGACCGCGACCGACTCGGCGGCCGAGAGTCGGGGCGGGAGGGCTGCGAGCTCGTCGGGGTCCAGGGGCTCGATTTCCGATCCGTCCGCGCCGAGTCGCCCTGAGACTCCGAGTCGGTGGTCGCGGTCCACCAGAGGCGGCGGCCGATGCCCGACGAGGGCATAAAGTTGGGGGCGGTCCTGGCGTCCGATCTCGAGCACGTCCTCGAACCCGGAATTCGTCACGAGGAAGACGCGCGCACCTTTCCGCTCGAGGAGGGCGTTCGTGGCGGCGGTCGACCCGTGGACGATCTCGAGGTCCCCGGAGAGGAGGAGCTCTTCCGCCGCTCGTTCCGCGAGGATGCGCCGGATTCCCGCGAGGACGGCCTCCGCGGGGTCCGCGGGGGTCGAAGGAAGTTTCAGGGCGGTGAGGGACCCCTCGTGGAAGAGAAGCAGGTCCGTGAAGGTCCCTCCGGTATCGATCGCCAGGAGCGACGTTGACATTATCTCCTCACCTGGGGACATTCCCGCCCTCCGGTTCGCGAAACCCCTTCCGAGCTACCGGATCGCCCCGCCGCCCGTCAACTTTCGTTCCCTCATGAAGCTCATCCCTTCCTTCGAAGAGTTCGCGAACTACGCGCGCACGGCCAGGATCGTGCCCGTGCGGGGCGACTTCCTCTTCGACACCGAGACCGCCGTCACGGCCTATCAGAAGCTCGCGCGGCCGCCTTTCGGATTCCTCCTCGAGTCGGTGGTCGGAGGGGAGAAGTGGGCCCGGTACACTTTTCTCGGAACGGAGCCCGCGGCGGCCTGGCGGCTCAAAGGGAATGCAGTTTCCTGGTGGACCCCAGGGAAGGGTTGGGAGGAGGTCGAAACGACGGATCCCCTCGCCGATCTCGACGCGCGCCTGCGCGACCGCGTCCCCGCGCCCGTCCCCGGCCTTCCCCGCTTCTGGGGAGGGGCGGTCGGTTATTTCGGCTACGATGTGATCCGCCAGGTGGAGCGTCTCCCCGAGCTGGCGCGCGACGACCTCGGGATTCCGGACGCCGAGCTGATCTTCACGGACATGGTTCTCGCCATAGACAACCTGCTCGGGCGGGCGATGGCGATCCGGGCCGTCGAAGTGGAGCCGGGCCTCTCGGAAGCCGAGTTGCGCGTGCGATACCGGAAGGCGGAAGAGGCGATCGCCGGGGTCGTGGAGCGCCTGAACGCAGGGTCGCCCCCGCCCCCTCTGGTCCTCCGCGCCGAGCCGCCGGAGGATCCTCCCTTCGAGAGTACGATGACAAGGGCGGAATACGAGGCGGCGGTCGCACGGATCCGCGAATACATCCTGGCCGGGGACGCCTTCCAGGTCGTGCTCAGCCAGAGGCTCGGGATGAAGCTCGACGGCTCGCCCTTCGAACTCTACCGCGCACTCCGCTCGCTGAATCCTTCCCCTTACCTCTTTTACATCGAGCTGGATGGCGTGCGCCTCGTGGGCGCTTCCCCGGAAGTTCTGACCCGGGTGGACCGAGGGACCATCACGGTGCGCCCGATCGCGGGGACGCGTCGCCGGGGACGCGATGAGGCGGAAGACCGCGCCCTCGAGCTCGACCTCCTCGCTGACGAGAAGGAGCTTGCCGAGCACCGAATGCTCGTGGACCTCGGACGTAATGACGTGGGACGCGTCGCCCGTTTCGGGACGGTGCGCGTCCCCGAGCTCATGGCGGTCGAGCGCTACTCTCACGTGATGCACATTTGCTCTCAGGTCGAAGGCGAGTTGAAGGAGGGGCTCGGGGCGATGGACGTGCTGCGCGCATGTTTTCCCGCGGGGACCGTTTCCGGTGCGCCGAAGATCCGCGCGATGGAGATCATCGAGGAACTCGAGCCCACGCGCCGTGGCCCCTATGCCGGAGCGGTGGGTTATCTCGGGTACGGCGGAATGACGATGGATACCGCCATCGCGATCCGCACCGTTCTCGCCGTGGACGGGCGCGCCTTCGTGCAGGCCGGTGCCGGGATCGTCGCCGACTCCGATCCCGCAACGGAGTATGAGGAGACGCTGAACAAGGCGCGCGCCCTCCTTCGCGCAGGGGTCATGGTGGGGCATCCGGAGGAGTGATCCCGGAGCGGGCTCGTCAGAGCCGCCGGTAGAACTCCAAAAGCGAGGCGATCCCCTTCTCGATCTGCGCGTCGGGAAACCATTCGTCGGGGGCGTGCAGATTCGCGCCCGGGTATCCGAATCCCATGAGGACGCAGCGAGTCCCCAGGACGCGCTCGAAGCCGGCGACGATCGGGATCGAAGCGCCGTCGCCTATGAGGACCGGCTCCTTCCCGTAAACGCTGGCCAGCGCCCCCCGGGCCGCTTCGAAGACGGGCCCCTCGGTGCTGGCGCGCCAGGGTCTTCCCCCGTGCAGCGGCACGACCTCGACCTCCACCTCCGCGGGAGCGACGCGCGCGACGTGCGCCCGGAAAAGCCGCTCGACCTCCTTCGGGTCCTGATCCGGAACGAGCCGGAAGCTCACCTTCGCCAGCGCGTGTGACGGAAGGACGGTTTTCGCCCCCTCGCCCGTGTATCCGGCGAGAAGGCCGTTCACCTCGCAGGTCGGGCGCGTCCAGAGCCTCTCGAGCGTCGAGTAACCCGCCTCTCCGGAGAGCGCGATCGCTCCGGCCTCCTCACGAAACGTCTCGTCGTCGAAGGGGAGCTCGCGCAGGCGGTGAAGCGCCTCGCTCTCCCACTCCGCGACCCGATCGTAAAACTCCGGAATCAGGATGTGGCCGTGGGCGTCGTGCAGGGTGGAGAGGATCTCGACGAGGATGGCCGCGGCATTCGGAACCGCGCCACCGTAGGTCCCCGAGTGGAGGTCTGCACGGGTGCCCCGGACGCGGAGCTCGAAGTAAGCGAGCCCTCGAAGGGAGATCACGAGAGCGGGGACTCCGGGCGCGAACATGGCCGTGTCCGAGACGAGCACCGCGTCCGCGGCGAGCCGCTCGCGATTTGATTCCACGAAAGTGAGAAGATTGGGCGAGGCGATCTCCTCCTCGCCTTCGATCAGGACAACGACGTTGACCGGGAGAGTCCCGCCGTCGGCCAGGAGGAGCTCCAGCGCCTTCAGGTGGAGAAAAACCTGTCCCTTGTCGTCGGCGGCGCCCCGCGCGTAGATGCGCCCGTCGCGCAGCTCCGGCTCGAAGGGCGCGGAAGTCCAGAGTTCGAGGGGCTCCGCCGGCTGGACGTCGTAGTGTCCGTAAACGAGGAGGGTCGGTGCGCCAGGGCCGGCCCCGCGCCATTCTCCGAGAGCGACCGGGTGGCCGCCCGTTTCGGCGACTTCGGCCTCCAGGCCGGCGCGCTGGAGCGCCTCGGCGACCCACTCGGCGGCCCGGCGTGTATCGCCCCCGCGCTCGGCGCGGGCGCTCACCGAAGGGATCCGGAGGAATTCGAAAAGCTCGTCCCGAAACCGGGCGACGTGCGGCGTCAGATCAGGGCGCGAGTGCCCCAACGGTAGATCCAGGTGAGGAGCGCGCTCAGGAAGACCGCGCCGGCCATCCCGCCGATGCTCAGGGCCCTCGGGTCCTCGAACTGGAACGAGCCGACGCCGAGCATCCCGCCGACCACCGCGCCGAAGGCACCGAAAATGGCGAGAATGGCCGTGTGTCCTGGGCGGTCCGCACCACCCCGCTTCAAGACCTTCATCACAAGGCCGATGACCGCCCCCAGGACGATCCAGATCCCAACCCCGATCCAATTTTCCATGGTCCACCCGGCTTGAGCGTCCAACTGTGCCCGGCTGCAAGATCCCCCCGAGCCACCCGATCGTTCGCGCGGGAAATTTATCCCGGGTCCCCGAGCCCGGCCACCCCGGGCGCCCCGTCGGAGTCGGCAAGGAGCTCACCGAGACGCGCCTTCATGTCCATGAGCTCGTCGCGGCGGTCATGGAGCTCGGTGGCGAGGACCCGCCCCTTTTCCTCGAGGATCTCCTGGCGGCGGAGGTGGCGCCCAGCATACTCCCGGGCGACTCGCGCCGTCTCCAGATCGTCGATCCGGACGGCCAGCTCCTCCCGGCGGAGGCAAACTGCGGCCTCATTCGCTTCGGCGTGGGCCTCTTTCCGAACCTTCTCCAGATCGGATTCGAGCGAGCGGAGCCGCCCTTCGGCTCGGGAAAGCTCCCGAGAGAGCGTGCGGTGGATGCGGGCGAGCGCGCCTGGGGCCTCGTCGCGCCCCAGCTCTTCCCGGAAGTTCTCGACGGCCTGACGGAAGGCTTCCCGAAGAGCTTCGAACATGAAAGGTCGGCAGGTGGACTACGGCCGTGACCTCTTCAGTTCAGGAGGTGCTCGATCCTCTGAGCGAAGGAGTTCCGCGCCCGATGGAGGCGGCTCTTGACCGTACCGAGGTTCACGCCCGTGATCTCGGAGATCTCCTCGTAGCTCTTCCCCTCCAGCTCACGGAGCCGGAAGACGAGGCGGTGGTGCTCGGGAAGTTTTTCCACCGTGTCTTCGACGATGCGCTGGAGAAAGCGCTTGCGGTAGAGGTCGTCGGGGCGCATGCTCGCGTCCTCGAACTGGAGCGGGCGATGGTCGTCGTCCCAGTTGTTCGTGAGCTTCTGGAAAAGGACGAGCGGGCTGCGGGAGCGGTTCCGGAGCTCGTTTTTCGAAAGATTGCTCGCAATCGTGTAGATCCAGGTCGAGAACTTCTTGCTCGTGTCGAAGCGGTGCAGGTGGCGGGTAACCCGGATGAACGCCTCCTGGACGAGATCCTGTGCGCGATCCGAATCGCCTGTTTTGCGGGTGATGAAATGGACGAGTCGGTCCCGATAACGATCGAAGAGCTCCTGAAAGGCCCCGGGACGGCCGTCCAGATGGGCTGTGACCAGCTCCTCATCGCTCAACTCGTCGAGTCCGCGGTGCGCGGCCGCGGCGTCGGGGTGAGGGGCTTCGTGCCGGTCTGTAGAGAGCTCGGACATGTCCGTGGGAATTCCTCGTGGGGGTGAATGCGACCGCGGCGTGGGAGGGGACAAAAAAGGGCACCGTACCGTCCGCACGGGCCCTTTGAGTGTCGTTTGCCCCGGAGAAAGGGGAATCGTGCATCCACGCGACGATCAAGAACAAATATGGGGCGAATCGGCCCGATTTTCAAGGTGAGCGCCGGCACCATGAGAAAGCGACGGCGGGCTTCCCACGAGCCCGGGCCGGGCTCACCGGGGTCCGTGTTCGGGACATCAGGGCGATGTCAAGTCGTTGCCGTCGCCCCCCGGCGGGACCAGATTCCACCGACCGCGATCGCCACTCCTCCGTCCGGATCATGGCAGCAGAGCTCAGATCTACCTCGGCAACCGAGTCGAACTCCACCGTCGTCTCCGACCTTATGAAATCGCGCGGACGCCGTGTGCACGCCCGGGTGGCGCTCGCCCTCCTGGAAGCCCTGCGCGATCACGATCGCCCGGGAGAAGTGCTCGACGACGAGAATGTGACCGAGACCCTTCCGCGGCGCTTCGGGCTCTCGGGGGTCGTCCGCTCGCAGATCTACCGTTACCAGCAGGAAGCGAAGCGCGGACGCAGGATTCCCGAGGCGGAGGTGACCGATCTGATCCGGCTTGTCACGCGCCGCCCCGACTCGGACGAGGTGTTTCAGGAAGTGGGGCGCTCCCTGACGGCGGTTGACGGAGCTCCCGCATGGCGGCGTATTCTGCCCCCGAAAATGGTGCTCGGGCTGGCGCGGCGGCGCACACAGGCCCGCCTCCGCGCTCTGTTCGGAGGGGCTCTCGTGAAGTCCGCGGGCCCTTCGTTTCGGCTCGAGGCCGTGCATGACGTGCTTTTGGAGGGGGACCCGGGAGGCGGGGCATGTGCGCTCGTCACCGGGTTTTCCCAGGCCGTGCTCGAGGCGTACGAAAAGGTCCAGGCCAGGGTGACGCATCCCGAATGCCGGGCCCGGGGCCACCTCCGTTGCCTCTGGTCGATCGAGGAAGGGACACTCTCGAACGAGGCTCGACGGGTGCCGGCGCCATCATGCCCGGACCCCAACTAGCGGATTGGGTGGGGATCCCGTGGCAGAGCCGATGGAGGGAGACCTCGCACCCGACTTCGAGCTCCCGGCGGACGACGGCGGGAGGGTTCGGATTTCCGAATTCCGGGGACGGCGCGTCGTCCTCTACTTCTATCCAAAGGACGATACCCCCGGGTGTACGAAAGAAGCGTGCGACTTCCGGGATGCCCTACCGGGGCTGTCGAACGAGGGGGTCTCCGTCCTCGGCGTCTCCCCCGATCCGGTCCCGTCTCACGCGGACTTTCGAGATAAGCTCGGACTCAACTTTCCGCTCCTGGCGGACGAGGATCATTCCGTCGCGGAAGACTACGGCGTCTGGAGGGAGAAGATGATGTACGGCAACACTTACTGGGGAGTCGAGCGGAGCACTTTTTTCATCGACGAATCCGGAATCGTGCGGAAGGTGTGGCGGCGAGTGGATCCTGAAGGACACGCGAACGAGGTCGTCGCCGCGATCCGGGCGGGTACGCCATGACCTGGCTCCCCTGGGTCCTCGTCGCGCTCCTCGTCGTGGTGGTGATCATCCTCCTCACACGGGGAGGCGACGGGCGACTCGGGCGCGCCGTGGAGCGCCTCGTGCGGGAGGCGGAAGGTGCCGGCGTTTCGGCAGCCGCTCAGGCGGAAGACCCGCCGGAGGTCGCGAAGCTCCGTGCGGCGATCTCCCGCGGTGCGGGACGACCTTCCGAGGCCGGCGACCCGGACGCAGCAATCCGCGGGCTGTTTCGCTACCTCGAGGAGGCGGTCCTCGCACCCCTCCAGGCTGCGCGCGCGAGGCCGGAGGGCGGAGCCCGCCTGGACGACGCGACGAATGCGCTCGAGGATCTCGCTTTTTTCGCGAAGGACCGGAAAGGCGAGGTGCCCGGCACGGAGAATCTGGGAGCCATCGTGCAGGCGGTGACGCGGGAGTTTGCGCTCGACACTGGAGTCCCGGTGAAATTCAGTGCCCCCGCCGAGGTCCTCGCCGCCCACGTCGCGCCGGAGGCGTTCAAGGACGCGCTCTACCTCCTTCTCGCCAATGCGGGTCGCTTCGGGAAGGGGAGCACCGTGGAAGTCGTCGCGGAGTCGGCGGGAGACCGGGTCAAGCTCTTCGTGCGGGATCGAGGGCCCGGATTCACCCCCGACGCCCTCTACCGCGCCTTCGAGCCGTTCTGGACCACGGATCGCGACGCGCTGGGTCTGGGCCTCACCCATGCCCGAAAGGTCCTCGCCAAGCAGGACGCGACCCTGACCCTCAGGAATCGCGAAGGGGGGGGTGCGGAGGTGGAGATTCTCCTTCGGCGAGTTGGGGGGACGAGGTAAGGGTCCCGGCCGCGACCGTTCCCTTCTCCCCCCGGGACTCGCCCCGAACCAGCTCTTCGATCTCTCCAATCCGGGCCTCGCCGTCCTGCTCCCCGATCTCGAGGAGAATGCGGAGGTATTCGGGCTGAAAGAGAAGGAAAGAGAGGAGGTCGGGGCTCTTCGTCTGACGCGTTCCCAGCCCGCGGACAAGGAAGCGGAAGGTCCGGGGAAGCCCCAACTCGAAGTCACCGGCCAGCCGCCCGAGGTCCCTGGAAGGGCGAAGGGTCAGGAGCCGCACCACCTGCAGGTCCCCCCTCGCCTCGGGCTCCATGCGGCGGAGGAGGTCGTTCATCAACTCGACCCGCCACGCGTCCTGGTCGAGGAGGTCGAGGAAAACGGAGTTCATTAACGAGCCGATGACCTGTGCCGGCGGCGGATATTGGTGGATCGCGGGATCTTCTTCTTCGCGCGGGAGCCGCCGGAATCGCGTCGAGATCGCGAGGATGCGCTTCGCTCCGAGATGGAGAGCCGGTGAAAGAGGAGCGGAGAGGCGGATCCCGCCGTCTCCGTACCACTCGTTCCCGATCTGGACCGCCGGAAAAAAAAGGGGGAGGGCCGCGGAGGCCATGACGTGATCCACCCCGATCTCGGAGAGCTTTCCCCGGCGCTGGGGGCGAAGCCATTCGCACGCCGCGCTTCCCTGCACCCAGGTCACCGACTGTCCGGTCGAATAAGACGACGTGCTGATGGCGACGGCCCGGAGGCGACCCGCGCGGGCCTTTTCGTCGATTCCCGGAATACGGCCTTCGGTCACTCCCAGTGCCGTCTCGAGAAAGGTGCGGAGGGGCGCGGTGTCCACGAGCCCACGGACCTTCGGCGGGCCGCCGAGCCCTCCCGAGACGAGCTGCATTCCCCACCGCATCACGTTCCAACTGAGCCGACCCGGGGAGATGCGGAAGACCTGCTCCATCGTCAGCGACTCCCAGAGCTTGGCGAGGTCCTCGACTGCCTCGCGGAAGGTCCCGGAGTGGGCGGCGAGGTGGGCGGCATTGATGGCCCCCGCGCTGACGCCGGTGATGATGGGGACCTCGAGATCGGGCACGGCCCGGGCGAGTGCTCGAAGAAACCCAACCTGGTAGGCGGCGCGTGCGCCCCCGCCTCCCATCACGAGCCCCAGCGGGCCAGGCTCCGGGTCTGTCCCGCCCGTGAGCGCTCCCGTCTGCGCCATCCGCCGTCCCGCTAAAAGACCGTGGAGGTGAGGACCCCCCGGCCGATCGCCCTGACCCCTCCCCAAATGAGCACCCCCGCGATCGTCACGGCGATCAGGTGGGGGAGTGCGGTTCGCGCCTCGGGCGGCCGGCGGCGCATGACGGAGACGGGGACCTGGGCCGTCACCGCCGCGAAGAACATCATGAAGATGTGGCCGATCAGCGCCGAATAAAATTCTCCCGAGACGATCATGATGAAGCCGAGGAGGACCTGGAGGTGCAGGAGCCCGGCGAAGGACGCGCCTGTCGCCCGGAGACCCCGGTCGTACGGGCGGCGCGTCAGTACCGCGAAGAGAGAGTAAGCGAAAGCCACGACTCCCGCGATGAGGATCAGGTATCTAAGGCCCGAGTGCGCGTGGAGCAGTCCGGTGAGCATGGGTTTCCCTGTGCAAGTGTGCGCGAGGCGCGGGAGCGGGTGGACAAGCCCCGCGCGGGGGACCGGTCCGGACCGGGAAAGGGAAGGATACCGCGCGGCGCGCCTTGCTGCACCCCCTGAAGCTCCGGTAGGATCCGCCGATGAACGTCCCCTCTTCCCGCCTTGGAACCCCATTTGGGCGCGACAATCCCGGGGTCGTCCTCAGGATCGAGCTGGACTCGCCTCCTGCTCCGTCCGACGCCCTGAAACGGCTCGCGGGGCTTCCCGGGCGGGTCCTCCTCGAAAGCGCCGGAGAAGAGGGGACCTTTTCTTTCGTCGCGGCCGACCCGATCGCCGTGCTCCGGTCCTCCGGAGGGAGGACACGGGTCGCGGGGACGGGGGCGATGGAGGATGCTGAGCCCCTCGCCGACCCCTTCGCGGGTCTGGACTTCCTCCTTGCCCGCTGGCACATGCCGCCGCCCTCGGACGGCGTTTCCTTCGCCGGCGGCGTCATCGGGTTCCTCGGCTACGAGGCGGGGGACTATCTGGAACACCTCCCTCCCTCCCGTCCGAACGACCTCGGAATCCCCGATGCCTGGTTCGGCGTTTACGACTCGGCGGTCGTATGGGATCGGAACCGGGGGTCGTGCGCGGCCGTCGCGTCCGTCCTTCCCGGTCGGACGAAGGAAGAGACCGTCGCGCGGCTCGAGCGGCTCGCGGAGCGAGTAAGAGTGCCGGGGGCCGCCTCGCGCTCGATGGAGGGCTCGAAGTCGAGGGCGCCCTCTCCGGTCGCGCCCGGGACCTCTTCCCTCGAGCGGGATGCCTTCCTGGCCGGCGTCGAGAGGATTCGGGAATACATTCGCGCCGGGGACCTCTTCCAGGCGAATCTGACGCGGCGGCTCACGGTCCAGACCGCGATGTCCGGAACGGAGCTTTACGGGGCGATGGTGGAGGCGAGCCCTGCCCCTTACGCGGCCTACCTGGATTGCGGAGACGCGGAAGTGGCTTCGATTTCCCCGGAGCTCTTCCTTTCGCTTCGAGGCCGCGGCATTGCGACCTCGCCGATCAAGGGGACGCGCCCGCGCGGGAGAACCACCGAGGAAGACGAGGTCCTTCGGCGCGACCTCGCAGGGAGCGACAAGGACCGCGCCGAAAACGTGATGATCGTGGATCTCCTCCGAAACGACCTCTCTCGCGTTTCGCTCCCGGGTTCGATCGCCGTCTCCCGGCTCGCCACCGTGGAGACGCACCCGACCGTGCACCATCTCGTCTCCACCGTGACCGGCCGTCTCGGACCCGACAAGACGATCATGGACCTGCTTCGAGCGACATTCCCCGGAGGGAGTGTCACCGGCGCCCCGAAAATCCGCGCGATGGAAATCCTTCGCGAGTTGGAACCGGTGCGACGAGGAGTGTACACCGGCGCACTGGGGATCCTCGGATTCCACGGTGATGCGGAGCTCTCGGTGGCGATCCGGACGGCGGTGCTGCGCGACGGCCGGGCGCACTATGGGACGGGGGGTGGGATCACCCTCGCTTCGAATCCGGAAGCCGAGTGGGCGGAAACGGAGGACAAGGCGCGGGCCTTCCTTCAGGCGATCTCCCCCGGATGGGGATGAGACGGTGATCCTCCTGCTCGACAATTACGACTCCTTCGTGTTCAACGTCGCGCGTTCCTTCCGGGAGCTCGGCGCGGAGGTCGAAGTCGTGCGGAGCGATGCGCTCACCGTGGCGGAGGCGGTGGCCCGTGTCCCGTCGCGCGTCGTGCTTTCGCCCGGGCCCTGCACCCCCGCGGAGGCTGGGATCAGCGTGGAGCTCGTGCGCGTTTTGGAGGGCCGGGTGCCCATCCTCGGAATCTGCCTCGGTCACCAGGCGGTCGCCGCGGCGTACGGGGCGTCACTCGTTCCCGCTTTGGATCCGGCGCACGGGAGAGCCGCGGAGATCTTCCACGCGGGGGAGGGAATCCTGGCCGGTCTCCCTTCGCCTTTTCCCGCTGGACTCTACCACTCCCTCGCGGTCCGCGCCGGCGATCTCCCGGACACCTTCTCCGTCGCGGCCCGGACCCGCGCCGGCGAAATCATGGCCCTGCGGCATCGAACCCATCCAGTGTGGGGCGTACAATTCCACCCCGAGTCGGTGCTCACTCCCGTCGGTCAGACGATCTTCGAGAACTTCCTCGCGTTGGGCTCGCCGGAGGGAGCGGGCGCGGCCCGCCGCCGCGAGGAGAGTACCTCCGCCGGTGGCGGGTCGTGAGCGCCTTCGACCCGGAGGTCGTCCCGGCGGACGATCGCGGACTCCTCCTCGGCGACGGGCTCTTCGAGACAGTGCGCATTTACAGGGGACACCCGTTTCGTCTCGAGTCCCATCTCCGCCGCCTCGATGCCTCGGCTGCGGCGCTCGGTTTTCCCATGCCGGACTCGCTCCGGGAGCGGGTGGCCGCCGGGATCGCCGCCTTCGACGGACCCGATGGGGCGCTCCGTATCACGCTGACGCGTGGGGCGGGCGTCGGGCTCGCCCCGCCGCCGGAGCCACGGTCACGCCTCTTCATTTCAGTGCGCGCGATCGGGCCGGAGGTGGCCGGCGCCGCCGCGGGAGTCCGCGCGCGCCTCTTCGGCCGCCTCGACGAACACGCCCTCACGAGCGGGCACAAAGCGATCGGTTACCTGGAGCGGATTCAGGCCCTTCGCCTCGCGAAGGGCCTGGGCGCCGACGAAGCGCTCCTCCGCAACGCCCGAGGCCTGATCGTCGAGGGGTCGGCCTCGAACCTCTTCGCGGTGCGGGGCACGACATTCGTCGCGCCGGGGCTAGAGGCGGGCGCGCTCCCGGGGATCACCCGGGGTGTCCTCCTGGAAGTGGCTCGGGGTGCCGGACTCACGGTGGAAGAACGGGGGATTCATCCCGAAGAGCTCGTGGAGCTCTCGGAAATCCTCCTCTCCTCTTCGCTACGCGAAGTGGTCCCCGTCATCGAAGTGGAGGGAGCGAGGGTCGGGGAGGGGCGACCCGGGCCGACCTTCACCCTCCTCTCACGCATGTTTCGCGAAGTCGTGCGAAAAGAGATCGGCCGCTAGCCGGCGCCTCCGGACAACGCGCCGCGCACGACCTCCCTGACACTGTCGTCCATTTGCTCCGCAGAGAGCATCCAGCGTAGGTAGTCGGGCTCGCTCAGAGCGACTTCGGCAATCGGACGGCCCTTGTGTTTTCCTCGCCGAAAGACGAACCCGCGGTCGGCCGTCCGCTGGAACCACTGGTCCACCTCGGTCTCGAAGGGGCGCACTTCGTCACAGTACCGATCCAATCCTTCCAGGTCCCGCGGGATGTGCGGATAACGCTCGAGTTGGGCTGCCAGCACTGCGGCTGTCGCGCGGATATCCGCGAGTGCGGAGTGGGCTTCCTCCAGCTCTCGATGGAGGTAGAAACGCACCGCTGCCGAGAGGTCGCGCGGTTCCTCGCGGTGAAAGATCATCTGGACGTCGAGCAGTCTCCGCCCTTCCACGTCGAAGGGAACGCCGGCTCGCCGGAACTCGGCGAGGAGGATGGGAAGGTCGAAGCGGCGGATGTTGAAACCGGCGAGGTCGCACGGCTCCAGGAGCTCGGACAAGCTCCGCGCACGGGCGGGGAAGGGCGTTTCGTGCGCGACGTCGGCGTCGGTGATCCCGTGCACCGCGGTCGCTTCCGGGGGGATCGGCATCTCCGGGTTGAAGCGGCGGACCTTTTCAAATACGTCGCCGTTCGGCGAAAGCCGGATGACCGCGAGCTCGATGATCCGGTCGGTCCCGATTCGGAGTCCGGTCGTCTCCAGATCGAGGAAGACGAGCGGACGCTCGAGGGGGAATGGAAAGGGCAGGGAGTCCGGCATGGCGGCGTGGTGAGGGTGCGGGTATCCTGGCGTGGACCTGGGCCAACCGAGGCGAAACCTTGGGGGGCGTCCGGCGCCACGCAATGGGAGGAGGCGAACGAATGAAGGTGGTCGAGATCCGCGAGCCGGGGGGGCCCGAAGTCCTGCGCCTCGCCGAGCGTCCACTTCCACCCGTCCTGGGGGACCGGGTCCGGGCCCGGGTGCGCAGTTCCGGCATCAACCGCGCCGATCTCCTCCAACGGATGGGACGTTATCCCGCCCCTCCAGGCGAACCGCAGGACATCCCGGGACTCGAGTTCGCCGGGATCGTCGAGGAAGTCGGGCCGGAGTGCCTCCTCCGCCGGGTGGGAGATCCCGTCATGGGGATCCTGGGCGGGTCCGGGTACGCGGAAGCCGTGGTTGTCCCCGAACGCGCGACCGTTCGTGTCCCCGATGGGATGGACCTCACGCGCGCCGGAGCGATTCCCGAGGTCTTTTTCACGGCGTGGGACGCCCTGGTCCTCCAGGGGGGGCTCCAGGCCGGAGAAACGGTGCTCATCCACGCCGTCGGAAGCGGCGTGGGGACCGCAGCGCTCCAGCTCTGCCGCGCGTTCGGCGCCCGGACCATCGGGACCTCCCGCACCGCGGACAAGGTGGACCGGGCGCTGGCCCTCGGCCTCGATCTCGGCGTCGTCGCGGGGGAGGGAAGCGACTGGGCCGCCGAGGTGCGGGAGCTCGCCGGGGAAGGCGGAGTGGACCTCATCCTCGACCTGGTGGGT
Organism: Gemmatimonadota bacterium; assembly: GCA_040882465.1. Taxonomy (NCBI): domain Bacteria; kingdom Pseudomonadati; phylum Gemmatimonadota; species Gemmatimonadota bacterium. Next base: position 32,376 of record JBBEBG010000039.1, on the reverse strand, counting down.
GCGCCATACATCGAGGGAAATCTCGACGCGCTCGCGACGGGGGGTCGCTGGATCGTCGTGGGCGTTCCGGGGGGAATGAAGGGAACGATGGACCTGCGGAAGCTCATGAGGAAGCGGGCACTCCTCCGGGGGACGGTCCTTCGCGCGCGCCCCGTCGAGGAGAAGATCCGCCTCGCGCGTGAGTTCGAACGCACGATCGTCCCCCTCTTCGAACGGGGACTCTTGCGCCCAGTCGTAGATCAGGTGTACCCCGCGGCGGAGGCGGCGGAGGCCCATCGCCGGATGGAAGCGAACGAAAGCTTCGGGAAGCTCCTCCTCGACTGGGACGAGCGCTGACACCCCTGCCGGCAAAGCGTCGCTCCGGTCAGGGAAGTCTCATTCCACTCCGAGCGCTTCCCGTACGATTCGCTCCTGTTGGAGCCGGTGGTTCCTGTTTTTCCCTTCCGCGGGGCTGGCCCGCTCGGGGCGCGAAACGTGCCGGAGCGCGACGTCCCGCGGGATCCCGCCCCTGAGTCTCGGTCCGATGTAGGCGAGAGCGCCCATATTGCGCGGTTCCTCCTGGACCCAGACGACCTCTTCGAGCTTCGGATACAAGCCCACCAGGGCGGTGAGACCCATGGCCGGGAAAGGGTAGAGCCCTTCGATCCGTCCCACCGCGACCTGACGGAGCTCCGCGCGCCCCTCCACCCCGACCAGGTCGTAGTAAATCTTTCCCGAGCAGAGGATCAGGCGAGTCACTTCTTTCGGGTCTCCCGGAGGGGATTCCTCGGGAAGGATCGTGCGGAAGGAGGAGCGGGTGAGCTCGGCGACGGACGACACCGCACGCGGGTGCCGAAGGAGGCTCTTCGGGGTCAGGATGACGAGGGGGCGCATCGGGATTCCGAGCGCCTGGCGCCGGACGAGATGAAAGTACTGAGCCGGTGTCGTCGGGTACGCCACCCGGATGTTCTCTTCGGCGGCCAGCTGGAGGAAACGCTCCAACCGCGCGGAGGAGTGCTCCGGGCCCTGCCCTTCGTAACCGTGAGGGAGGAGGAGTGTGAGGCGCGATTGTTGACCCCATTTCGCGCGTCCCGATGCGATGAACTGGTCAACGATCACTTGCGCCGCATTCACGAAGTCGCCGAACTGTGCTTCCCAGAGCACGAAGGTCTCGGGCGCCGCCACGGAGGCGCCGTATTCGAAGCCGAGCGCCGCCGCCTCGGAAAGCGGGGAATTGTAGATCTCGAAGCGACCCTCGCCGAACTCGGCGAGGGGAGTGACCTCCGCGCCGGTTTCCACGTCGTGGAGGACGAGATGCCGCTGGGAAAAGGTCCCACGCTCCGTATCCTGGCCCGTCAGGCGGATCGCGACGTTCTCGCTCAGGATGGATCCGAGCGCGAGCGCCTCCGCGTGCGCCCAATCCACCGCCCTGTCCGCGGCGAAGTCGGAGCGACGATGCTCGAGTTGTCGCTTGAGCTTCGGATGGAGGGTGAACTCGCCGGGGACGGCGACCGTGCCGGCGTTCACCTGCACGAGGTGCTCCAGCGGAACCGCGGTCTCCGGGGGCTCCGGCTCCGCTTCCGCCGGTGTGGCGGGAAGTGTATGTGCTCTGCTCTCCTCTGCTTCCACCTCTTCCTGCGCCGCGCGCAGCCGGTGAGCCACGGCGTCCTCGATCTCTTCGGCCTCGGCGGAGGAAAGCGTCTCATCCGACACGAGGCGGGATGCCCATTGCGTGCGGACGGTCGGGTGGTCGGCGATGCGGGCGTAGAGGAGGGGCTGGGTGTAGGACGGCTCGTCTCCCTCGTTGTGCCCATACCGCCGGTATCCCACGAGGTCGATGACCACGTCGTCGTGGAATTTTTCGCGGAACGCGATCGCCAGGCGGACCGAGGCGAGGCATGCCTCGGGATCGTCCGCGTTCACGTGGAGGACCGGAAGGTCGTAACCCTTCGCGAGATCCGAGGCGTAACGCGTCGAGCGCCCGTCTTCGGGGTTGGTCGTGAACCCCACCTGGTTGTTGACGATGATATGAACGGTGCCTCCGACCGTGTAGCCGCGGAGCCGCGCAAGGTTGAGCGACTCGGCGACGATCCCTTCCGCCGCGAACGCGGCATCGCCGTGAATGAGGATGGGCACCACGGCCGAAGCTTCCAGCCGGGCGCCGCGTCCGGGCCCCGCGAATTGGAGGGCCCGGGCCATCCCCATGACGACCGGGTTCACGAACTCGAGGTGGCTCGGGTTCGGCGCAAGGGACACCGCGATCTTCGATCCGTCGCGGAGCTCGTATTCGCCTCCCGCGCCGTGGTGGTATTTCACGTCCCCGGTCCCGGTCGGAACGTGGGATGGGGCGGCCTCGGCCCGCGCCGTTTCCTCGAACTCGCGGAGGATGGAGGTGTCCGAGACCCCGACGATGTGATGAAGGACGTTCAGGCGTCCACGATGCGCCATCCCGAGCACGACCCGGCGGCCGCCGGATGCGGCGGCGCGTTCGATCGCGAGGTCGAGCATCGGAAGGAGCATGTCATTCCCTTCGATCGAGAAGCGCTTCTGTCCGAGGTAGGCGCGGTGGAGAAAGCGTTCGAACCCCTCCACTTGGGAGAGTCTGTGCAGGAGCGCGAGTCGCGCTTCCTGCCCGAGGGGCTGAGCGTGCCGCCCCGATTCCACCTCCTTCCAGAGCCAACGCACCTTGGCCGGATCCTCCAGATGCTCGAACTGGAATCCGATCGAGCCGCAGTAGATCTCGCGGAGTCGTTGCAGGGCCTGCGAGAGCGGTTCGTCCCCGCCCTCTTCCAGCACGAGCGAGGTCGGGATCGCGGCGAGATCCTCCATCGAGGTTCCGAAAAACGCGGGGTCGAGCTGGGGGTGTCCCGGGGGCTCCGAACCGAGCGGATCCAGCCGAGCCAGTTGATGGCCGTGGTTCCGGAAGGCCTGGATGAGGAAGGCCGCGCGGGCGATCCGAGGAAGGAGGCGCCGGCGATCGGCCCCTTCTTCTTCGAGACGCGGCTCGGGCCGGCGAACCGGCGGAGCCTCGGGGGAGGGGATCGCGCTCGGCGGCGGTTCCACCGGGGAGGACGGCAGTGCGGCCGATGGCGGAGCGCTCCCGAGTCCATTGTCGCGAAGGGCGTCCGGCGTGATCAGCCCGTCGGCGATCAGCTCCTCGATCCTGCCGGAGAAGATCTCCTTCCACTCCTCCGGTACGGAGTCGGGATTTCGTGCATACCGCTCGTAGAGGTCCTGCGCGTACCCGGCGTTGTATCCGTCGAAGAGCTTCGAAATGGACATCGTTCCGGCTTCGGGTCTTCCGATGGCCTAGCGGACGGTGATTTTCGCGGCAGGGGGCGGGATACAGTGCACGGTCCTTAAGGTATCGCATTTCTCGCACGACGGGAGAACCCGAGTTGCGGGACTTTCCCGAACCGCTGGCGCCGGACAACTTGGGGTGTCGGCACCCACCCCCATCCTGACGAGGAACCGGCGATATGCCTCAGTGGCTCGCCTGGATCGTCCTTTTTTTGACGATCGCTACGTTGGGGCTTCTCCTTCCGATGGCGCTCCATCGAAGCTTTCTCCTGCTTCTCGCGCGCCGGGAGCGGCCGGAACGCGAGCGCTGGAAGGGGCCTCTCCCCCGAGTGACTGTCCAGCTCCCCGTGTACAACGAGGCCGGCGTCATCGAGCGCCTCGTAGACGCCGCCGCCTCCCTGGACTATCCGAAAGATCTCCTCGACATCCAGCTCCTCGACGACTCCACCGATGAGACGACGGAGCTCGGGCGGCGGCGTGCAGAGTTCTGGCGGGAACGGGGCGTGCGAATCGAGCAGCTCCGGCGCGGTTCGCGGATCGGGTTCAAGGCGGGGGCGCTCGCGCACGGGCTCGAGCGTGCCCGAGGAGAGTTCATCCTCATCCTCGATGCGGACTTCGTTCCGGGGCCCGACCTGATCCACAGGCTTCTCGGACCCCTCGACGACCCCGGGGTCGGGATGGTGCAGGCCCGCTGGGATCACCTGAATGAAGACCGCTCCCCGCTGACACGATGCCAGGCGCTCCTCCTCGACGCGCACTTCTTCTTCGAGCAGGGGGGGCGCTGGGCTGGTGGGCGCTTCATGAGCTTCAACGGCACGGCCGGGATGTGGCGCCGCGCGGCACTCGAGGAGGCAGGTGGCTGGTCGTGCGATACGCTCACCGAGGATCTGGACGCGAGCTACCGGGCACAGATGAAGGGGTGGCGCTTCGTCTTTCGGCCGGCGATCGGCGTTCCGGCCGAACTCCCGGAGGAAGTCCGGGCGCTCGAGGTGCAGCAGAAGCGGTGGTCCCAGGGGGGGATCGAGACCGGGCGGAAACTCCTCCCCGTGCTCCTTCGTGGGCCCTGGCCCTTCGCGGTGAAGATCGAGGCGGTCTTCCACCTCTTCGGGCATCTCGCTCATCCGCTCACGCTGCTCTTCGCCCTCCTCCTCCTCCCCTCTTCGCTCGCCTGGGAGGCACTCGCCCTCGATCCGGCCCTTCCCCTCGATCTTTTGGTCTTCGCGGGGGCAACCCTCTCCTTCCTCGTCTTCTACTGCGCGGCTGGGCGCCGCCGGGAGCGCCCCTGGATCACCCTGGTTCCGACCGCCCTCCTCACGATGGCGCTCGGGATCGGCCTGACCGCCACCGTGTCCGGCGCGGTGTTTCGGGGAATCCGCGGACGGGGAGGAGACCCCTTCCACCGCACACCCAAGCGGGGGACCGGCACGAAGCGGTACTCGAACCCGTCGCGCGGCGCCGATCTCGCTGCCAAGCTGATCCTCACGGCCTGGATGAGCGCCTCGGCGGTCGTGGCGCTCCGTGCGGGACTCTACATGGCGCTTCCCTTCATCCTCCTCTTCGGCCTGGGATACGGGTGGCTGGCGTTCGGCGAGCTCCGGGACCGAGTCCGGCACCTCGCGTCGCCGGAGCGGACGCGTCCCGAATCGGTCCGGGGCGAATTGAGCACCGTTGCGTCCCCCTGATCCGGGACCGGTCGCGCGCCGGGGCGGGTCCCGAAACGACGGAGTCGCGGCGCTCATTCCGGCGCTGAACGAAGAAGAGGCCCTCCCCGGAGTCCTCGCTTCACTTCGTGCCCTCGGGATCGGGCGAATCGTCGTCGTGGACAACGGCTCGACGGATGGGACGGCCCGCGTGGCAAGAGAAGGAGGCGCGGAAGTCGTCCTCGAGCCTCGCCGCGGGTACGGAGCGGCATGCCTTGCGGGGATGTGTCATCTCGCCTTGCGACCCCCCGAGGTCCTCGTCTTCCTCGACGGCGACCAGAGCGACGATCCCGCTGCCCTCGACCGCCTCCTCGCGCCCATCCGATCCGGAAAGGCGGACCTCGTCGTGGGAATCCGGACGGCACCTCCCTCGGGCGGGGCGAGCGCCGTTCCCCTCCACGCTCGGATGGGGAACAGGCTCGTCCTCCTGGGGATGCGCCTGCTCCACGGCGTACGGGCTAGAGATCTCGGACCCTTCCGCGCGATTCGTCACTCCGCCCTCGTTCGGCTCGGGATGGACGATCGAGACTGGGGTTGGACGGTGCAGATGCAGCTCCGGGCCCATCACCTCGGGATTCGCGTTTGCGAGGTCGAGGTGCCTCACCGCCCTCGTGCCGCCGGGCGCTCGAAGGTCTCCGGGAGCCTCTCAGGGTCTTTTCGAGCGGGGAAGAAGATGCTCTTCACCCTCATCGCGGAGCGTCGCCGCGCGGGGAGCGGAGGGAACTGAGGAAGGCGAGGACCGGCTCCACCGACCTCTCAGGATCTTCCTCCGGGGGGAGATGGCCGATTCCCGGAAGGAGGACGAGCTCGGCATCGGGCAGCTCACGCGCGAGCCGCTCTGCGTGCGCAACGGGAACAACCGGATCCTCGGCTCCCCAGATCAGAAGGGTGGGGAGGTCGACCTCAGGAACCCGGCGCGCCAGCGCGGCGCCCGCTTCGAGGTCCAGCTGGCCGGCCCCGCGTACCAACGCCCGCCGGCGCGCCAGGCTTCGAAGCGGCTCGCGGTATCCTTCGACCTGCTCCGCATTGACGCTCTCTTTTTTTCGCACGATCCCTCGGATCCCGAGTCGCAGGAGGGGTCGCGGGGGCGGTGCAACCAGGAATAGCCAGCGAAGCCCCGGGATTCTCGCCAGGGAGATGTAGGGCGGAAGGCGCTGGGGGTACACGGCGCCGCTCACGAGGACGAGGGCGCGCGGCGCGGCGCTCGATCCTGCGTCTCGAAGGAGGAGCGTGGCGAGAAGTGCGACGCCGGCTCCGAGGGAGTGCCCGATCATGACCGGGGCCGGTCCGCCCAGGTCCCTCACGAGTGCCGCCACGCGCGATGCCTGCGCGGCCGGGGAATAGTCCGCGGCCGGAGGGGCGGGAGAGAGCCCCGCGCCGAGAAGATCCAACGTGTGCGTCCGGTGGCGGGATTCGAGCCAGGGCCTCCAGTGGCGCCAGAAATGACCGTGCGCCCCGAAGCCGTGCACGAGAACGAGGGGGGGATCTCCTTTTCCCCGCGTGACCACATGGAGCGCCGGGTCGGGTGGGGCCACACGCGCCGCGCCCAATTCCCCTCCGGCGCCGTCCGCGTTCACGGGGCCGGGAGCTCGATCACGCGGCCCCCCGCGCGCGCGACCTCCCCCGCGAGGTGGGGATGGCAGGTGAAGAGGAAGATCTGGCGGCTCCGAGAGAGCTCGACGAGCAGATCCAGGACGCGCTGGCGCCTCTCGGGATCCCAGTTCACCAAGATCTCGTCGAGAAGGAGGGGGAGGGTCTCCTTCCCTTCGTCCAGATGGTCCACGATGGCGAGGCGAAGCGCGAGGTAGACCTGTTCGCGCGTTCCGGTCGAGAGGGGGGACTCCACCGGCGTCGGGTGGGGAAGGTGATTCGCGTGCAGGTGGAGAGCGTTCGGATCGTCTCCTCTTCCCGTGAGAATGCGCGCGTACCGCCCTCCCGTGATCCGTGCGAGGTGGCGCTCGGCACGGCGGAGGAGCTCCGGCTGGTGGGTTTCGCGGAAGGTCGCTTCGGCCCTCTCGAGAAGCCGTGCCAGGACGAAGAGGCGATCCCGCTCCCGTTCGGCGGTACGCATCTGCTCGCGGACCTCTTCGATGTGGCTGTCCACGAGATCCACTGTCTCGTCCTTCGCGTCGTGCGCGGCATCCCGGCGAAAGGCCGTCTGCTCGTCACGTGCCCGCTGCATCCGCGAATCGATTTCTTCGACCTCGGCTTCCGCCCCGGCGAGCCGTTCCGGGACCTCGACCCACACCTCTCCGTCGCGCTCGGCCTCCTGGATCTTGTCGCGCAATACCTCGATCTCGCCGGCGTCTCCCTCCAGCTCTTCGCGCGCCCGGTCCACCTTTTCCATCTCGATGATCCGCGCGGCGACCCGTTCCGCCCCGTCGGCATCGGCGCTTCCGCCGGCCCGCCGGAGCGCCGCCAGGAAGGCCTGGAGCTCCGCCTCGGCCCGCACTTCCCTGGGGCGACCCCGCTCCGAGCGCTCTCGGAAAAGTCCCGCGAGCCGCTCGAGATCGGAGACGAGCCGACGTCCCTGGAGCTCCCGTGCCGACGTGCTCAGGGAGAGCGGCTCGAGTAGCTCGCGAACTCCTTTCTCCCGTTCATCGCGCGCGCGCTGGGCGCTCGGGAGGCGGCTCTGGAGATTGCGCACTTCGGCTTCGTGCGCTTCGCGGAGCCCGACCCGCCGAGCCCTCAGTTCGAGCGCGCGTGCGATGAGTGCGGTCGAAACGATCAGGAAAACCCCTCCCGCGATTCCGAAAATTGGGTCTCGGAGGGCGAGCGCGGCCGTCAGGATGCCGAGCGCCAGGGCGCCGAGGAGGAAGCCGATCTTCGGGATCGCTTCCGGCGGCTGCGGGGCCCGGCCCGAAAGCTCCTCGAGTCGCTCCTCGAGAGCGCGTATCCGCCCCGTTTCATCCTCGAGCCCCGCGATCCTTTCGTCGAGGAGCGTGAGAGGGACCGCTGCCACTCGCTGTCCGAAGGTGGCCAGTTCTTCGTCGTCCGCGGGAAGTGCGTCGAAGAGCGGCTGCCCGGCCTCCCGCAGCCGGCCGTCCATGGCCTCGCGCTCTTCCGCGCGGCGCCTCTCCGCTTCCGCCCGATCGTGGAGCTCCCGGAGCCGAGCCGCGGGGTCTCGCGGGAGCTCCCGGAGCCCCTCGATCGGACCGAGCGGCGCTTCCATCCGGTCCAAGCGCTCCAGCCGCACCCGGAGGGGGACGAGCGTCCGGAGTCGCTCGACACGGGCTGCCGCCGCGACCTTCTCCCTGCGCAGCTCGTCGAGGGTTCGATCGAGTGCGAGAGCCCGACCGAGCGCCTCTCGCTGGCGTCGGTCGCGCTTCAGGGCGTCGTCGCGCCGACTCCGAAGCTCCTTCATCTCGGCTTCGAGCTCCCGGTGACGCGAATTCCCCTTTCTCGTCGGCCGCCAGAGACTCGCTGCCCGCGCGTTCAGCTCCTCCGCGACCTCGCGGGGCGCGCGCAAGTCGTCGCTCCCCATTCCGACGATGAGGTGGTCCCGCACGGCGTCCCAGGGCTCGCGCTCGACTCCGGCCAGATCGGCGAGCCCGATCGCGTACACCTGCGAATAGATCGCCGAGCTCACATGACTGGCGCAGGGGAGGCTGCGATTGTCGAGCGGATCGGTGGCCCCGCCGCGGACCAGGTGCCCTCTCGGCGTGCTCAGAAGCCGGCGCTGAACCTCCCACTCTTCGCCGCTGTCGAGGGCGATCGTCCCCCCGATCTCGATGTCGCCGCCCTTCCACGGCGTGAAGGGATTCTGATCGCGCGTTGCGGGATAGATCCCATGGATCAGCGAAGTGAGGACCCGATGAAAGGTCGACTTCCCCGCTTCGTTTGGCCCGAGGACGATCACGAGGCCGGGAAGGGGCGACCCGGCACCGGGCTCGAACTCCGAGAGCGGTCCGAACCGAGTGACCGCGACGCGTACGAATCTCACCGGTCCGCGGAGCGCAGGAGGGCGTCGAGAAGTAGGGCGTCCCCGGAGGCGAGGAGCTCGCGGAGGTAGTCGTCGAGCTGGAGCGCGTCCACCTGTGTCGCCAACAGGTCCCTGGAGAGTCCCAGAGCCTCGGCGGGGGACGCGCCCGACGACGACGCCAGGTCGCGCACGAGACGGAGCGTCTCACCGAGCACGTCGTCCCGCCGCACGTAATCTTCGACGCGCTCGAGCGACCGGACGCCACTCGAACGAACTTCCGCGTCGAGGAGTCCGACGGTGGACACGAGGGCGTCTCTGAGTTCTGCGAGCGTCTCTCCGGTCGCGAGCTGGCGGTGGAGCGGGGATGGACCCTCGAGCTCGATGCGGGCGATCCAGCGTGTCCCCGGGCGCCCGGCGTCGTTCTGGCGCGCCGCGCGCCACTCCCGCTCCAGCCGCCGCGCGAGGGCGGGCACGTGTCCTTCCCCCTCGAAGTCCTTCACGCGGAGCGTCTCCCAACGCACGGGGCCGAGCTCGATGAAGTCCACACGCGGCGACTCTTTGCGGGAAAGGTCCACGAGGAGAGCACCCTTCGCGCCCGTTTCCCGGGGGTTTCGGCCCTGCGGATTTCCCGGATAGTGAGTCGGGGGGTCGTCGGAGAGCGTCTGACGAAGGTGTACGTGCCCCAAGGCCCAGTAGTCGTATCCCGCGGTGCTCAGGTGGGCGAGATCGGAGGGGGCGTACGGTTCGTGTCCTTCCCCCCCTGCGGAACCCCTCACCTGGGTGTGGAGCAGGGCGACGTGCGGGGGACCCCGGTGAGGGAGGGGAAAACGCCGCGACAGGTCATCGGTGACATGCGCTGAAGCGTGGCCCACCCCGGTTACGAGCCCGACCGGCTCTCCCTCGCGTAGGATCTCGACGGTGACCGGCTCGGGTCCCTGGATCAGGCTGACATTATCGGGCCACCGAACCAGGGACGCCGGGCCGGCGGCGCCGCCCGGGTCATGATTCCCCGTCGCGTAAACAACCTGGATCCCGGACGTGCGGAGACGACTCAGCGTCTCATGGAGAAAATGTTCCGTCTCGACGGTGAGCCGTTCCCCGTCGAAGAGATCCCCCGCGATCAGAAGGGCGTCCACCCGCTCCCGGACCGCGGTTTCGACCGCACCCTCGAACGCCGCGCGCGAAGCCTTTCTCAGCTCCGCGGCGATCTCACGCGAACGGCTGGCGAAGGCGGTATCGAGATGGACGTCCGCGAGGTGCAAGAATCGCATGAAACCCACCCGGCCGCGACCCGCGCCCCCGGCGCGGAGAAAACTGAACTAGGGTCGCGAAGAAGCTATGCCCGAGCGGCCTTCACCGCATCGTCCACATACTGATCCACGTTCGCGAGAACCTTGACCAGATTGCGGCGATCCTCCGCTGCCGTCAGATCCTCGGCGAACCGGAGGAACACGGCGCGAAGTCCGTCGCGTCCACTCTTAGCGGCGCTTCTTCCACGGCGTCGGGTCACTCCCGCGACTTTGCGGCGCGGACGGCCCCGCTTCCGCCTCCGCTTGATCTGAAGCGGATAGCGGGCATGGAACTGACGCAGCGAAAGTTTGCCTACCGCGGAGTCTATCGCCTTCGCCTTATCGAACAGGTCTTGCGTGGCGGCCTTCGGGTTCTTTCCCAGCTCGGTTTCCATCAGCGCGAGGATCTTTTCATCCTTCTTCGTCATTCTGGAATTACCTCCTGTGAGTTGTTTGAGGCCCTTCGACTATGACAGGGAGAGTCAATCAAAGAAAAAGTGATGCGGGTGTCAATTCGACGGAAATCCGATAATCGGGAAAGAGCGGTGATATTAGTGCTCGAAAGTGTATGGGTGCGCATGAATGCCCCGCTCAGCGCGTGCGAAGGACGGTCGCGCGAAGCGTCCCTGGCGGGAGGGAGCCGTTCGAAAGAAGATCCACCGTCGCGGTGACTCCGGGTTCCGCCGCGAAGCGGAGGTACGCGGCACCTCCGGGGACGAGTGTTCGATCGACCGCCACGCCAGAAGACATCGTCACGGAACGGATCGGATAACTTCCGGAGCCGAGTTGCCCATGAATCGAGGGCAGATCCCAGCTCAGATCGCGGTGCCTTTCGGCCAATCCGAAGACCCGGCCGTCCCCATAGATCGCGATGCGCCAGTCCGAAAGCCGGTCGAAGAGGACAGCGCTCCCTCCCAGGACTTCGACGAGATTGGCGAGGCCTCGTGTGCGGGAATCCACGAGGTCGAACAAAAACGCGGCGTCGTTCGGGGACCGGTCCGCGAGATAGCGGAGAAAGCTCCATGCCGCGCCACGCGACTCCAGGGTCAATGTGACGTCGTAGGGCCCTCGTGACTCGGGGCGCTCGAGGAAGTCGAAGAAGCGGAGGAAGTTGTTCCGCTGGTGCCGCTCGAGCGCGAGGGAGGCTCGAAACCCACCGAGGGTAAGCGCATTTCGCCCGATGTTCGTCCGCGGCGCGAGCCCGGATGCCCGAAAAAAGAGAAGCTCTTCAGCCACATGCGACAGTCCCTCGTTAAGCCAGGGTTCTTCGGCCCAGAACTCGCTCGAAAGCCGATTCACATGCAGGCGGCGGCCGGCGTTGATCAGATGCTGGTACTCGTGGATGATCGTCGCCGGGGTGGACTGATCCACCTCGGACCGGGACCGGACATTCCCATTGATCGTGCCGGATGGATCGGGGACGAGGAGATAGAGGATCTCGGCTTCGTTGGAATGCGTGCATTCGCCGAGGCGCCCATCCGCCGGCCGCTGTCGGGGAAAAAGATCCCGAGCGAAGAAAAACCCCGCGGTGAAGGAATTCGCATTGTGGAGCGTCAGTCGGTTGACTTCGCGCGTGAAGAGGAGAATCGTGCGGCCGTTTGCATCAATGTCGGTCGCGGGTCCGAAATGCGCCTCGGCCAGCGGAGCGAGGAGCGTGTCGAACTGCGCGGCATAACGCCGATAATCGGATGTGGTGAACCCGCCTCCGGGGTTCGCCACGTCCGCGACGACGATCGCCCGGGCCGACACGACCTCGACGCGAGCGGTCACATGAAGCGGGATCCCGCACGCGCCGTCGGATAGTCCCCCCGCGTTGGCCTGTGCGTTCAGGACGAGCATGTCTCCAACGAAGGGGACGGCCGCGGGAGCTGCGGGCGCGAGGTCGCCGGGAGACCGGGTCGCGCCAATGAGTCCGGACAGCTCGCGCACTTCGCGTTCCCTGAGTGCGATGTGAAAGGCGTCGTCGGGGGCGGACGGGGACCGGACTTCCTGGGTGGGGACGGGTGACGGCGAGCTCCTCGGGGCCACGGTCCCGTTCACTTCAGCGCCGACCGTTACGGCCGACGTCCCCGCGGCATGCATGGTCATCACGTAATCCAGCTGGCTCTCGTCGTCCCCGTGAACGCAGAAGAAACGTGCATGCGGCCCGATAAACTCGGCCGTCTCGCCGATTTGGAGGGTCGCGGTGTTGGATTCTTCGCAGGTCGTGGGAATGGCCTGGCCGTCAGGGCCGAGGCCGGGGTCGGTGGGAGCCGAGTCACACCCTGCGAGGGTCAGGGTGAGGGCGGCGATGGATCCGAAGGTGGATCGGCGCATCAAGCCACCGGACACGGGAAGCCGGGATGAAGGGTGAGGCGCGCGGCGAAACGGTGAGAATTCTGACGCAGGCCGTGCGCGAGAAGTGAAACCCGATCTGAAGGAGAGAGGTTCCTGCGCACGTAGAGTATTCGCACCACGGCACCGAGATGGCACCGTGGACGCGTGGGGCGCATCTTTGAGCGCGGCATCGGGCGAGGTCGGATTCTTCCTGCGGAGGGTGGCGATCGTGAACGGACCTGGAGGAGGGAGTCCAAGCGGGGCCGTTTATCCGGCTGCAGTCGAGGTTGTTCCCATGACGGAAAGACGGAATCGCCTCACCACGGCGTTCCGAATCATCCTCGCCATCCCCCATCTCATCCTGGTGGGGGGACCCCTCGGCGCGGCGCTCTCGTGGTCGGCGTCCCAGCCCGGCGAGGACGGTAGTGCCAGCGCGGGCGGCGGCGGCGGCGGACTCATCGGTCTGGCGGCGACGGTGGCGGCGGTGATTTCGTGGTTCGCGATCGTCTTTACCGGAAAACAACCCGAAGGGCTTCGCGGTTTCTGCGAGTTTTATATTCGGTGGCGCGTGCGCGCCGTCGCGTACACGACCCTTCTCCGAGACGAGTATCCCCCGTTCGGGGAGGGCGACTATCCCGCGGAGTTCGAAGTCGACCTTCCGACCCTCCCACGGAATCGCCTGACTGTCGGTTTCCGGCTCCTCCTGGCGATTCCGCACATCCTGGCGGTTTGGTTTCTCGGAATCGGTTGGTTCTTTACCTCGATCGCGGCCTGGTTCGCGATCCTTTTCACGGGCAACTACCCCCGGGGCATCTACGACTACGGGGTGGGCGTGCTTCGGTGGAATTCGAGACTCGAGGGGTACCTGCTCCTCCTCTACGACGACTATCCGCCCTTCTTCCTGCGGTAGTTACGGATGCGAACCGGGTCACATTTTTTGGGATCGTTCCAGGGTTTTGTAATGCTCGCCGGCCTTCTGGCCGGTCTCGCCACGGGGTGCGGCCTCGAGACAGCCTCGAGGGGCGGTGTGGAAGAGGAGGGAGGTGGCCCCGCATCGAGTGCCTCGGTTGCCGCCTCTGTCACTCTCCAGCCACCGCCCGATATTCCCGAATCCTGGCGACCCCTGATCGGCGAGTACGCGGCGGGACCGGACACCGTGTCGCTGATGGAGGACGGCGGAGAGCTCAAGTACCTGCGCTGGGGCGGGGAGCGCAGCGCCATGCGACTCGAAGAGGATACTCTCCTGGTCGTCACGGGCATGGACACTCCGGTCGTGATCCGATGGGCGCGAGAGGGAGCCATCTTGGGGATTCTTTCCGAGGGCCGGGTCCTTTCACGCCTCACTCTCGGGGGTGAAACCGGGGAAGGTTTCCGTATCGATCCGGTGCGACCGGTGGTCGAGCTTCGCGTCGAGGCTCTGGCGGCCGAGCCCCCACTGGAGGAGGGAGAGTTTCGTGAAGCGGATCTCGTCGAGCTGACCGAGGTGGAGCCCACCATCGCTCTGGATATCCGATACGCCACCACGAACAACTTCATGGGCGACCAGTTTTATTCCAGCCCGCGCGCCTTCCTACAGAGGCCGGCGGCGGAGGCGCTCGTGCGGGCCCATCGGTGGTTGGGAACCCTGGGGTACGGTCTCATGATCTTCGATGGCTACCGCCCCTGGTACGTCACGCGGATGTTTTGGGACGCCACGCCTCCCGAACTCCGCACATTCGTGGCGAATCCAACGGGAGGCTCGCGCCACAATCGTGGCGGAGCCGTGGACCTCACCCTCTATGATCTTGCGACTGGGGCGTCCGTGGACATGCCCGGAGGTTATGACGAGTTCTCCCCCCGGTCGTTTGCGGCCTATCCCGGGGGAACGATGCGGCAGCGTTGGTCCCGCGCGCTTCTTCGGCTCGCCATGGAGGCGGAGGGATTCGCGGTCTATGAGGCGGAATGGTGGCACTTCGATTACAAGGACTGGCGATTCTACCGGATCGGGAACCAGCGCTTCGAGGAGTTGGGGATGAACTAGAGAGGCCCGATGGAGCGATGCCCCATCGGACCTTTCCATATCGGGACGGCCGGATTAGCTGCGCTTCGCTTCGCAGATCCTGCGGCATTCCAGTCTTGGTCTTCGATAACAATCGGGACGGCCGGATTACTTTCGCTTTCGCTCCGGTGATCCGTCCGTATACCTTCTCGGATCGTCCATCAATCGGGACGGCCGGATTCGAACCGGCGACCCCCTGAACCCCATTCAGGTGCGCTACCGGGCTGCGCCACGTCCCGAGGCGGGTGAATCTAACCGGGTTCTCGCGATGCGCTCAAGTTCGCGCGATCCGCGTCCTCTTCGCACTTCCGGAAATGCTTCTCCCACTTGGAAGATCGGCCCTTTCCTCCTCGTCGTTCACAGGGCTCATTCAGGGTTGACACCCCCGAAACCCAGGGGTATACTTGGGGTCCTTGTTGCGGGGTGGAGCAGCCTGGTAGCTCGTCGGGCTCATAACCCGAAGGTCGCGGGTTCGAATCCCGCCCCCGCTATTTCGAGTGGGTAGGGGAGCGCCGCCTCGGGCGGCGTTTCCACTTGTGGGAGGGCCGGTCTGCCCTTGGGGGGAACCGAACCGACGGACCCGAGGGGCCCGCCGAGGACCGAGCCGCCCGCTCGACGGTTCGCCAAAAGAGAATCGGAGGGGTCGTGGTCCTGGGATCGCATCGCGCGCGAACGTGGCTCGTGGCTGACACCTGGTCCGAATCGCCGTTCGGAACGGGCGGGACACGTCGATAGAGCTGGACCAGACTCTTTCGAAGGTGAAACCGCCCGCGCCGCCTGGCTCGGGCGTTTTTTCTGGCCAGGTAGCTCAGTTGGTAGAGCACACGACTGAAAATCGTGGTGTCGGCGGTTCGATTCCGTCCCTGGCCACTCGGCAAGAAAAGAGCCCTCGGGCTCCGTAGGGTAGATAGAGGTCCGTAGCTCAACTGGTAGAGCACCGGTCTCCAAAACCGGGGGTTGGGGGTTCGAGTCCCTCCGGGCCTGTGAAGAGAGGTGGGAGGCCGCCGTGTGTCGGGATCGAACGGTGGCTCGGGATCTCGAAAGCGACGAAGGCTCGAGCCCTCATCGTCTAACGGCTAGGACACCACTCTTTCAAGGTGGCGATCGGGGTTCGATTCCCCGTGGGGGCGTTGCTGGAGCCGGCTGGTCCGGCGCAGGGTTGGGGGCTGTAGCTCAGTTGGTTAGAGTGCCGGTCTGTCACACCGGAGGCCGCGGGTTCGAGTCCCGTCAGCCCCGTAGCGCTGTTTGACAACTTCGGGTCGTGGTCGGTGAAGGGGCCGTAGCTCAGTTGGGAGAGCGCCTGAATGGCATTCAGGAGGTCAGGGGTTCGATTCCCCTCGGCTCCACTCCAGAGTGATCTGGAGCTCGGGTGGCGGAATTGGTAGACGCGCAGGATTCAGGATCCTGTGGGGGTAACCCTGTGGGGGTTCGAGTCCCCCCTCGAGCACTGCTCTGTGGGATCGGTCTAATGAGTGTCGCCCACGTGCTGGAATTGGTAGACAGGCTGGTTTGAGGGACCAGTGCCGGAAACGGCGTACAGGTTCGAGTCCTGTCGTGGGCATGAGAAGGGGAAGCAGGGGGTTGGGCGCCCGTAGCTCAGATGGATAGAGCGCTTGACTACGGATCAAGAGGTCGGGGGTTCGAATCCCTCCGGGCGCACTCACCTCGCTTCGAGGGCAATCGTCAAAGGCAATTGAGGGCGCGTAGCTCAGTTGGTTAGAGCGCTACGTTGACATCGTAGAGGTCAGAGGTTCGACTCCTCTCGCGCCCACTTTCCGGAATTCCCGCCTCGGGGCCGTAGCTCAGTTGGGAGAGCGCTGCAATCGCACTGCAGAGGTCAGGGGTTCGACTCCCCTCGGCTCCATACTCTACGCCACCATAGCTCAGTCGGTAGAGCACGTCATTCGTAATGACGGGGTCGTCGGTTCGAATCCGACTGGTGGCTCTCCGACACGGAGCGCGGTTATTGCCCCTTGGTGTAATTGGCAACACGCCTGACTCTGGATCAGGAGAGTCCTGGTTCGAACCCAGGAGGGGCAACTGGAGGAGGGGTGGCCGAGTGGCTTAAGGCGGCGCCCTGCTAAGGCGTTGGGCCGAAAGGCCCGCGTGGGTTCGAATCCCACCCCCTCCGTACGTGGCAAGATTCGACGGTATAGGGGATTCGGACGGGTGGCCGAGTGGCTTAAGGCGCACGATTGGAAATCGTGTGGGTGCAAGCCCGCGTGGGTTCGAATCCCACCCCGTCCGCTCGACGGCATGGTCTGGACGGAGTTCGGATGGGATTGGGTAAGGATGCAAAAGACCCCGGGGCGTGGCTCAGTCCGGTAGAGCGCTGCGTTCGGGTCGCAGAGGTCCCCGGTTCGAATCCGGGCGCCCCGACTGGTATCGAAGAGCAAGATCGTGTTCGCCCCGATCTGCGGAGCGCAGCGGAGCTAATCCGGGCGCCCCGACTGAAGGACCCCCGACCACGTTCCGAGGTAACATGCCCCGGAGGCGTAGTCCTAACTGGTAAGGCACCGCACTCGAAATGCGGCGGGCGCAAGCCCTTGGGGGTTCGAGTCCCTCCGCCTCCGCTTCCGCAGAGACTGAAGTACCCCACGGCTTCTCAGCCCTCGGTGTCCCTCGCAGGATCGGGGGCGTCGTCGTTTCTGGACCGTGCCTGCCGGTGCCAGAGGCTGGCTCCAGGAGATCCATACCCACACCCATCCGGCGCGGATGTCGCGAGTGCCGAGAAGCGGTGGGTGGCTCCACCAGGCGACACTACATCCATCCTGAACGACCTCCGCGAGGGGCGCCCCATCGCGCAAGACCCGTCAGTTGCCGCTGACCCGGACGCGTGTACTCGTTCCGGCGTCCCAGCGAGCTTCGGAGTTCGCATAGAACTGGAACGAGTCGCTCAACTGCTCACCTCGAGAGCCGATCAGGCGGAGCCGATAGCTCCCCGTAGGTCCGTCGAACGGGAACTCTCTCTGGCGGCCCGGATCGATGGTGCCGAGGGGCTCTGGGGCCCCGCCCTGTGGCACGATGTAGGCAGTGACCACGCTGCCACCGGGAGTCGAGTTCAGAATCAGGATGCTCGAGCCCTCCCTGGGCGCATCGGTTCCCGGGTTCGTATCGCCTGTCGTTCCGGCGCTGGCGCATGCTGCGGTCGCGAACATGACTAGCAGTGCGCATCCGACCCAACGGGATCGAGTGGCGCGCATAGGTGCCTCCGGGTCAAGTCGGGGTTTGACATCCGCACAAAACGGTACTTCGAAAGGGTGCTCGTACGCAATCACCGCGGAATCGATAGGGACTTCCCGTTCATCGGCTCATTCAAATGGGCCAGCCACAACCGTACCTGGAGCTGGTGCTGGACCCCGACGACATCTCGATGGCCGAGGATACCGTCGACCCCTGCGACGGGCGCCCGAGGCGATGCGGACTGGGAGAGGGTGCCCGCACGGAACCCAGGAGCGCGCTCCGGTTGCCCTCGAGTCAACGGTTCGCAATGGGATTCCCGCACCTGCGCGCCGCCTCCGAAGGCCGAGCATAGACCGGCTCCTCAGCGAGGATCCCCAGTACATCGCAGCCCTCACGGAGATCGGCTTCGTGCCGTGATGACTGGCACGACGCGGGCTCTCCGTTCACCGGAATCCTCCGCCGCAGACCTCCGCGTCCTGACCCAAGAACCACTGATCGGCCTCCGAGGTAACAGCTCCCGGAGGCGTAGTCCTAACTGGTAAGGCACCGCACTCGAAATGCGGCGGGCGCAAGCCCTTGGGGGTTCGAGTCCCTCCGCCTCCGTGATCACCGCGAAAAATAGGGCCAGCTCCCCCGAGACTCACCCCCCCGAGGCAGGTTGCGCGCGCGGCGTATCTGGATGCAGAGGAAAGACGATGGAGCGAGCGGCGTCCAGCGCCTGATCCTCTCGCTCGATCCGAATCATGGCCCGAATCGCCGAGCCGGTCGTGAATGATTCGAATTCTGTGTCCGAGATGGGGAAGACGGTCCGGCTGAAGTCGAATTCCCTCCAATCGGGGATAACCGAGATGTTCGCGAGCCGCTCCTCCCGCCAGGTATGGATCTGGGCCCCGGCTCCTCGCATGAAATTCAGCCGAACGACGATCTCGACTTCATCTGCTTCCCCGGCGGCCGCCGCGATATCGATCCGCTCGAGGGGTCCGAACTGATCGTCCCAATTCTCCCGATCGTACTGGTGATAGCGCTCGAGATCCAGGATTGACGTAGTTCCTCCCATGGCCTCGTACTTGGGCTCGAAATCACCCCTGAACTCGGCTTCGAGCAGGGCCAGCGACCGCTGCGCCAGCCCTTCAACCTGAGCATCGGCCAGCGTTCTTGTGCCGCCCAGCACAGCCTGAATACCGTAGTCGCCGCTGCCGCGAAGTACGAGGGCGCCGTCCACGTGCGTCACGACCACGCTGTCGCCTTCGAGGAAGAGGTAGCTCCCCTCATACTCGCGCAGCGTCGCAGCCGGTACGGAGGCCAGGAGTGGGGGCAGCGCATAGGGCTCCCCCAGAAGGATGGATTTCACCGTCCCCGACAGGCGAGTCATGTTGACCTGAGAGGCGGCGTTCGATCCGATGAAGAACATGTAGTCTTCATCCGGAAGCCAGTGGAACGCGGCCGAGAAGTAGCCATTGCCTCCGCGGTGCGAGAGTTCGCGCGTCCCAACGGAGGTTCTTCCGACATCCAACCCATAGCCGTAGAACAGATTCCCGTCCCCCTGGTCCACGTGGGCCTCGGTCATGGCGTTCAGAGCGTCGGTCGACAACACTTTGTAGGACCGCAATGCGACGAACCACCGGAACATATCGTAGCTGTCCGAGTGCAGCCCGCCGTTGCCCCTCAGGTTCCACGTCGGCCCATCTGCGAGCATGGGCAGGCGAATCACGGGATCCAGGCGCTCTCCGTCGAGATAACCCGCAGCCAGCTCTTCGGATCGATAGGACGGCAGGAGGTATCCCGTGCGGAACATGCCGGAAGGGACGAGCAGGTACCGATAAACGAATTCCTCGTATGAGAGCCCCAAAGCGTTCTCGACGATGACTGCGAGAAGCGAGTATCCGACGTTGGAGTAGCTGTACGCGGCGCCGGGAGGTGACAGAAGTTCACTCCGGAGAACATCTCTCAGGACGGCATCGCGAGTGGCTTCGAGGTTCAGATCACCGCCCTCCAGGCCGTTGCGTTTCAGCCCAGATGTGTGCGTCAGCAACTGGTGGAGCGTAATCTCCTGTTTGTCCGCGGGCACGTCGTCCAGATAGACGGTGATCGCATCCGCCACCGCCAGGAGCCCCATGTCCTGGAGCTTGAGCACGGCAGCCGCCGTGAAGGACTTGGTGATGGATCCGATCGTGAGGATTGTCGACGGCAGGAAGGGTCTTCGGTCCTCGCGATCCGCCAGCCCGTAAGCATCGGCGAAGACGAGGTCGTCGCCTTCGGCGAATGACACCGTGCCGGAAAATCCGAACTGTGCCAAGCGCGCGAAATATGTGTCGAGCTCCGACCGCACAGCCACGTGTCGCGCGGCCCGAGCGGGGGGCCAAGGGTCCGGACGGCGTGGTTCCGCACGGCTCACATCCTGGTCGGTCGGGTGGAAGAACGTCGTGACTCCGTCGGTTCCGACCCGCAGGAAGAACTGGATCTGCTCGATGGTCTCGATGGCAGCCGTCGCCTCTGGATCGTCGTCGGAAATTGTCGTCCCCTCTTCGCGAGGGATGCTGAACGCCTGCCGCAGCGTCCAGCGGATCTCACCGCTCTCCGAGATCAATACGACCTCCGCGCCGGCCTCGGCTGTTCCAGACCCCGCGACCTCGGCGCCGTCGATCAATACGATGAGGGACTCCGGAAATTCGATGACGCGTCGCCCATTTCGGAATTGAAGGCTACCACTTCCCCTCACTTCCACAGTAGTGCCTTCGGAAACACGGAGCTCGCGGCGCGACATGTCGACCTCCAGCCACTCGATCTCAGCCGGAGTGCCGAGACGAGCCTCGACCGGGTTATCGACATCGGTCATGGCAGGTGCGGGGGCTGTCAACAGGACGGCAAAGAGCAACGGGTAGGCATGAAAGCCTATGACGTCGAACATGCCGACCTCCTCATGAGGTCACTTCGAGCGCGACCTCGGTATCTGCACGGTGCGGAAATATATCGGACGGGAGCACACCGCGCGCCGCCCGCACGGTTACAACGCCCGTTCCGTCCCATAGCGTGCGCCGGCTTTCGCGATCGCCGCATCGACCACCCTCCAGGAGGATCCCGACTTAGGGGTGCATCACGCCGGAATCCATGGCCTCCGGTACCAAAGCACCCTGATGCATGCGCAGCATCATGCGCTGGTGCTGCTCACGCATCCAGGCATGGAAGGCCGATCGGGCCTCCGGCGGGAGGGAGGCTTCGATGCGGAGGTGCGCGGCGTGGGTTGCGGTCATGAGGGCCTCGGAACCTCCGGCCATCGCGCCGGCCATCTCTGCATTCAAAGTGTCCAAAAGCGCGGTCAGCCGCGCCTCTTCGCCGGCCGACAGCCCAAGCTGTGCCGCCATCGCGTCCACGGTCAGCGGCATCGCCTCCGCACTGGTCACGGGGGCGGAAAACCAAAGTCGGTCCACCGCGATCCCCACTACGGCTCCAGACAGGAGGAGGAGAAGGACCGTTCCGGCGGCCCGCATGCGAACCCACCCTTTGGACATGGTCATCGGATCTCTCCATCCGCAGGGGTACGGGGGCCCGCCGGATCGACGAAGGCGTCGTGATCCTCCATCGCGACGTGGGCGAGCACGGGATCGGCTCGCTCGCCCAGGCTCCGCCAGAGCGCCGCCGGATCCCCTTCGGCGGCCACGAGCGTCAGCGCGATCGCGTCGAGGGGCGCCCCCCCCAGGGAGGGGGTGGAACGGTCCACCACGAAGAAGAGTGCTGCCGCCCCGGCCGCCAGTGCCAGGGCGGGCCGCCACCATTCTCCCACTTCAGTCCACCGGGGGAGGGCGGCTGGGCGGATCCCGTCCGTTCGCCGAACGAGCTCGGGATCGGCGGCAGCTAGGATCCGGGCAATCTTCCCCTCCCAGGCGGGGTCCTCCGCGGGCGGATGTGCCTCCGGCAACCAATCGCGCGGGAGCGGGAGCGGGGCACCCGCCTCCTCATCCGACTGTGTACGATGGCTCATGCGGTCACCCTCCTCCCTCTCGTGGGGCTTCGGCGTACTCGCCCAGCGCCTTCCTCAACTCCCTTCGCGCATGATGCACATGGGATCGCACCGTACCCGGGGTGAGTCCCATGATGCGTCCCGCGTCCTCCGCGGACATTTCCTCCACGTCCACGAGTCTGAAGGCTGTCCTCCGCTGCTCCGGGAGCCGCATCAGGCCGGCTACCACCCGGTCTCGCGCTTCGGTCCGCTCCATCTCCACCTCCGGACCCGGATCGGGACTTTCCATCCCTCCCAAGGGGAGTTCCTCCAGCTTCCACCGGGCCCGGGCAGCGAGCCGGTTCCGTGCCACATTGCGTGCAATCTGATAGAGCCAGGGGGCGAAGGGGCGGCGGGGATCGTACCCATCGAGCGCCCCCAGGGCCCGGAGAAATGTCTCCTGTGCCGTGTCCTCCACCTCCTCCGGCTCGGCGAAGAAGGAGGCTGCCACCGCGTGCACGGGGCGGAGGTAGCGTCGAACGAGCGTCTCGAGCGCATCCCGGTCCCCGTTCCGAACCGCTCGGACGAGCGCCTCGTCGGAATCCTCTCCGGGAGGAAGGTCCCCTCCACCCGACCGCGACCCGGCTCCCCCTCCCGCCATTCATTCTCCCTCTTGGGGTCAGGGCTGGCGCCCCTCCGGCATCGTTTCCGGGCCCGGCATCCCGCCCGTGGTCCCCTCCATCATGCCACCCATCATCCCCTGCGAGCCGTCCGACATCATCCCGCGCATCATCGCGATCATCCCCTCGTCCACCAGCTCGGTCACCTCGGCGGCGTGGGCCTGAAGGGCCTGCACGATCTCCGGGTTCTCGGAGGTCTGGATCACCGCCACGCCCCTCGCACCGTACTCGAAGGTGGAATGAATCTGATCGTAGTTCTCGAAGAGGACGGGGATCGTCTCGCTGAAGAGGTTGAAGAGCTCACCCGCCTCGAGGCGCCGCTCCATGCTGGCGACGTGCGCGGAGATGAATCCGGCCACAGCTGGGCTCGTTGACTCCGTCAGGGTCCGGATCCCGTTCGGAAGATGCTCGACCGTTCGGGTGATGGCCCGATTGTTGGTCACGAGTTCATGGATGATGTCCATGTCCGCCGCGAAGGCAACGTCCCCGCCCCCCATCTCCAGGTGATGCGCGGTCCGATCCATGGCGGCCTGATCCGACGCCCCTTGGGCGCCCGTTTCATGGCTCATCCCGCCCGCGGCGGCGGCACCGGCTCCCATCGCCGAGTGATCCATGGTGGAGTGATCCATCGTCGCATGGTCCACCCCTTCCGCCCGGTGATCGTCCCGCTGAAAGGCCATGAAGACGCGGATCGCCTCGAGGGCCTCGGGGTCGCTCGTGACTAGCCGTAGTTCACCGCCCCGAGGGAGCTCGTTGTAGACGTACCCGATGTGCTCCTTCCGGGCCGCCATGACGTCCGTTCCGGGCACATTCTGCGCGTGTACGAAGGCCGGAGTGCTGAAGTCCCCGGCCGCGAAGGCGACCTGAATCTCCTGGAGGTGCCGGCGAATCGTGGCGATCTCCTCGGGATCGTCCCCGTTGAACTGGAACTCGATGCGCCCGCCGTCCGGGAGGGCATCGAAGAGATGGGTTGAGGCGTACTGGTCCACTCCCATCCCGATCGCCCCTCGTGCCTGGAGCGCCGCGAATTCGGGCTCAATGCCGTTCGCCTCCCCCCCGTCGACCCCCGGTCCGGCGGAACAAGCGGGAAGGAGAGTCAGGGCGGCCGCGAGGGCGGCGAGAGTTGGAGCCATGCGAATACGGGCCATGAGATCCCCCTTGGATGGTTGGCCACCTAACTTCGAGGGGCGGTGAGCCCGTCTTGAGTCCTCTACAGGTGAGGGACCGGGAGCGTTGAACGCCGATTCCGGGGGCCCTGTGGACAGGTGGCTCTCACGGCGGTCCCGAGGGCGGCTCTCACTCGGGGGAGCCTCCCTTGACGTATCAACATCAGTTGATATATCATCTTCCTCATGACCACCAAGTCCCCCAATTCCAGCCTCGTGCTTCGGCAGCTTCAGGCCGTCGCCGAGGAAACGCGCTTCGAGATCGTGCGGCTGCTGTCGGATGGTGAGCGCTGCGTCTGCGAGCTCCAGGCCGCGCTTGGGGGGGCGGGACAGTCCCGGCTTTCTTTTCACCTCCGGAAGCTGAAGGAGGCGGAGGTCGTCAATGACCGGCGAGACGGACGGTGGGTCTATTACTCGCTGGTGCCGGAAGCGCTCGAGGGAATGAGGGCGTTCCTGGGCGACACGATGCCGAGGGAAGAGTGGCGGTCGGCTCAGCCGAAGGCGCGGCTCCAGACGCCCCCCAAAGACGCGTCTTGCTGTTAGTGACCGGGGCAGGCACAGGACCCCGCATTTTTTTTCCGGGATTACATCAACGCAGATTGATATAGGAGGAGTCATGTCGCAGGAAACGAAGGCCATCGTGCGGGAAAAGTACGGAGAGGCGGCGCAGCGCGCGGCATCCGGAGAAAAAGGGTCGTGCTGCGGCACTTCCTGCTGCGGAGGCGAAGCGAAGGATCCGATCACGAGCGACCTCTACGACGAGGTGACCACGGCATCCCTCCCGGAACAGGCGGTCCTCGCCTCGCTCGGATGTGGAAATCCGACGGCCCTCGCGGAGCTGAACGAAGGGGAAGTCGTTCTCGACCTCGGAAGCGGAGGAGGGATCGATGTCCTCCTCTCGGCCAAGAGGGTCGGCCCCACGGGAAAGGCCTACGGGCTCGACATGACGGACGAGATGCTCGCGCTCGCGCGAAAGAACGCCGCGGCCGCGGGTGCCACCAACGTCGAGTTCCTCAAGGGCGACATCGAGAGCATCCCACTTCCGAACGAGAGTGTAGACGTGATCATCAGCAACTGCGTGATCAACCTCTCGACCGACAAGCGGCAGGTGCTCCAGGAGGCCTTTCGCGTCCTGAAGCCGGGCGGACGCTTCGCCGTCTCCGACGTGGTCGTGCGCGGCGAGATTCCCACCGAGGTGCGGCGGAGCATGGAGCTCTGGGTGGGATGCGTGGCGGGCGCGCTCGAGGAGAAGGAATTCGAAGGGCTTCTCCGCGAAGTGGGATTCGAGAACCCGAGTCTCGAGCCGACGCGCGTGTACGACTTCGAGGATGCGAGGCAGCTGCTCGGCGACGCCGGCCTGGAAGCGGATGCGATCGCCGCCGACGTGGAGGGCCGACTGATTTCCGCCTTCGTCCGGGCGCGGAAGCCGGCGGTTTGAAAACCAGTACCGGGCGGTCCCGGACCGACGTCGGAATGACATCGAATGTGAGAGGCGGCGACGCATGACGGACGAAAAGATCTATAACGTGCTTTTCCTCTGCACGGGGAACTCCGCGCGTTCCATCATCGCGGAGAGCATTCTGAATCGCGTCGGCCGGGGCCGCTTCCGTGCTTATTCGGCGGGGAGCCAGCCGAGGGGCGAGGTGCATCCGGACGCCCTCCGGAGACTGAAGAACCAGAACTACCCGACGGGAGGACTGCGCTCGAAGAGTTGGGAGGAGTTCGCCAAGCCCGGCGCTCCCGAGATGGATTTCGTCTTCACAGTGTGCGACGACGCGGCCAACGAAGTGTGCCCGATCTGGCCGGGCCACCCGGCGACGGCGCACTGGGGCCTTCCCGATCCAGCGTCGGTGAAGGGGAACGAAGCGGAACGTCAGTTGGCGTTTGCGGAGACCATGCGATCCCTGCACAACCGAATCTCGCTCTTCGTAAACCTCCCGACGCGGTCACTCGACAAGATGAGCCTCAAGCAGAGACTCGACGAAATCGGGAAGGGGAAGGACGAAGCGAGCGAGCATTGACTCAAGCTATTGAGTGAAACATACTCAAGGCATGAGCAAGCGTCTTCAGGTCGTCTTCAGCGAGAAGGAATACCGCGAGATCAAGCGGTCCGCCCAGCGGCAGGGGCTGACGCTCTCCGAATGGGTGCGTCGCTCCCTGGCCGAGTCGCGGGCATCGGAACCCGAGACGGATGCCGCGAAGAAGCTGGCAGCCGTTCGTTTCGCCGCCCGACATGGCTTTCCCACCGCCGACATCGAGCAGATGCTCCGCGAGATCGAGCAGGGATACGTCGGGGGATCGTGATCTTCGTCGACTCCAACGTCCCGATGTACCTGGTGGGCGCTCCCCACCCGCACAAGTCGGACGCGCAGCATCTGCTCGAACGGGCGATCGCCCGGGGGGAGCGCCTGGTGACGAGCGCCGAAGTCCTCCAGGAGATTCTGCACCGGTACGTCGCGATCGAGCGAAGGGAGGCCATACAGCCGGCCTTCGACGTTTTGCTCGGGGTGGCGGATGAGGTCTTTTCTGTAGAACTCGAGGACATCGAACGAGCGAAACGGATCCTGGATGGTTTGGCCGCCGCCTCAGCACGCGATGCAATCCACGCCGCGGTCATGGTGCGCCGGCGAATCTCACGCATCCTGACTTTCGATCGCGCCTTCGACACGATCCCCGGGATCGATCGGGTCGTCTGATCGGGGCACTACCTCCTCCCCACCGCGGTTGGGCGGCGATTGCGAACCCGCCGCTCGATCCATAAGGTCAGGCCGGTGTACAAGAGTCGAGTCCCTATACCAGTTCTCCATGCGTCCCCCTCAGGAGTCGCCCCGATGAAGTTCGTCTCCAGTCGAGCCGGCAGTCCGCTTTCAGTGCTTTTCGCGCTTCCTCTGGTGCTGGCCGGTTTGCTCTCTACCGCGCACACCGTGACTGCCCAGGGACCCGGCGTCGAAAACGGACAGTGGACCTACCTGGGTGGCGACGCCTGGCACACGCGCTACCTGCCCGTGGACCAGATCAACGCCGAGAACTTCGAACAGCTCGAAGTCGCCTGGGAGTGGAGCTCGGCGAGCTTCGGGTCGAACACGCCGCGCGCGACGCCGAGCTACGTGGACGGCAAGCTGATCACGGTGACGGGGAGTCGCCGGCACGTGGTGGCGCTCGATCCCGCGACGGGAGAGCTCCTCTGGAGCTTCACGGAGCCGAACACGCATCGGTGGGAGTACTCGATGCGGCAGGGGTACGGGAAGGGCGTGGCGTACGCCGAGGTGGACGGGCGAGGCGTGGTCTATATCACGACGCCCGGATTTTTCCTCCACGCCCTCGACGCAGAGACGGGACGCCCCCTGGAGAATTGGGGTGAGGGGGTCCCGATCGAAGGGTTCCCCGAGTCGGGGAGCGTGGACATGATCGCCGACCTGATCGAGGGATGGGGTCCGTGGGAGGCCTATGAGGGCGATTACGACCCCTACATGGGGATCCCCCAGGAGCTCGGCTTCATCACGACTTCCTCTCCACCCATTGTCGTGAACGACGTCGTGATCGTCGGAAACTCCGCCGAGCAGGGCTACCTCCAGACCCGCGTGGAGAACGTTCCGGGCGACATCCTCGCGTACGACGCGCGCACGGGCGAGCTCAAGTGGAAGTTCCACGTCATTCCGCGCCCCGGCGAGTCGGGGCACGAGACCTGGGAGAACGATGCCTGGCAGTGGACGGGAGACGTCTCTTCGTGGGCACCGATGTCTGCCGATCCGGAGCTCGGGCTGGTCTACATTCCGACGAATCCGGCGACGATCGACTATTACGGCGGCCATCGACCCGGCGACAATCTTTATGGAACGAGCCTGATCGCCCTCGATGTCGAAACCGGGGAGCGGCGCTGGCACTTCCAGATGGTGCACCACGACGTCTGGAATTACGACAATCCGGCGGCGCCGATCCTGATGGACGTGGAGATTAACGGCGAGACGGTGCCGATCGTCGCGCAGGCGACGAAGCAGGCATTTCTCTACGTCTTCAACCGCGAGACCGGCGAGCCGCTCTGGCCGATCGAGGAGCGCCCGGTTCCGCAGTCGCGAGTGCCGGGAGAGCAGCTTTCGGCGACGCAGCCCTTCCCGACCCGCCCGGCGCCCTTCGACCTGCAGGGGAGGGCACCGGAGCACCTGATCGACTACACGCCCGAGATCTACCAGGCGGCGCTTCGAGTCGCCGAAGAGAACAACCTCTTTAATCCGCCCTTCAATCCGCCGACGGCGGACGACGATCCCGCGGGGGCGGCATGGAACTGCCCAGGCGGGGCAGGGGGCGCAAACATTACGGGCGCACAGGTCGCGGATCCCGTCGAAGGCGTGATCTTCATCACCTCGCAGAGCCAGTGCTTCCGGCTCCAGGTGAGGCCAGGTGACGGATCGCCGATGGACGGTCCGACCCAATCCGGCAAGACGCTCTCGCAATACGTGGCCGTGGCCACGACGCTCGGGTTTGGCGGGGGTGGCACGCTCGAAGGTCTCCCGATCTGGAAGGGACCCGATGGCCGCATCGTCGCGATCGACCTGAACACGGGCGAGCATCTCTGGACGATCCCGAACGGGGATGCGTCGCAGGCGGCGCAGGATCGGATTGCGAATCACCCGCTTCTTCAGGGAGTGCAAGGCGTGATGGCGAACCGCGGGCGCGCCGGACACTCCGCGATGGTCGCGACGCCGACCCTCCTCATGGCCTCGGGCCAGACGGCCGATGACACGCCGCACCTCTTCGCGATCGACAAGCGGACGGGGAAGAGGTTGGCGGCGGTCGAGCTTCCCGGTCTCCCTCGATACGGGATGTCGAGCTATATGCACGAAGGGAAACAGTACGTGGTCCTCCAGCTCCAGACCGGGCTGGCGACGCTGGCCCTTCCGTAGTCGAGACTCCGGTCCGCCCACCACAGTGGGCGGGCCGGAGCGCTTGAACTGGGGAATCCCGTGGCCGGTTGCGATGGCATTCGCGGCAAAGGGTTTTCCTGAGATGATCGAATTCACGCTGAATGGCCGGCCGGTCACGCTCGACGTGGATCCGGCGATGCCCCTCCTTTGGGCCATTCGGGAGCAGGCCGCCCTCACCGGCACGAAATTCGGCTGCGGCATAGGCGCCTGCGGCGCGTGCATGGTGCATCTCGACGGCGCCCCCGTTCGGTCGTGCGTACTGACGACGGGATCGGTCGCCGGGCGAAGCGTCACGACGATCGAAGGGCTAGCGCCGGCCGACGGCCTTCATCCGGTGCAAGCAGCCTGGATCGAGCATCAGGTGCCCCAATGTGGCTACTGCCAGTCCGGCCTCATTATGGCGGTGGCCGCGCTCCTCGCGGAAAACCCCGCGCCGACCGACGAAGAGATGGAAGCGGCGGTGAGCAACATCTGCCGCTGCGGAACGTACGTGCGCGTACGGCGCGCGATCCGCGCGATCGCCCCGTCCCCGGAGCCCTCCAATGGGTAAGTGGACGCGGCGCGCCTTCATCGGGGCCGGAACTGTCGTCGGGGGCGGACTCGTCCTCGGCGTGGGGGGAATCGTCTTCGCGCCGAACCGCCTTCGCAGCCTTCCGGATCGTACGGGAGGGGGCGAGGGCGAGCGCCTGACGACCTGGATCAAGATCACTCCCGACAATGATGTCGTCGTCGTCATTCCCCACTGCGAGATGGGGCAGGGAGCGGTGACAGGGCTCGCGATGATGCTCGCCGAAGAGCTCGAGGCCGATTGGAGCCGGGTGCGGATCGAGGAAGCTCCGGCCGACGACGTCTTCGCGAATGGCTATCTCTTCCGCGCTTTCGCGGAGGAATTCGGGCTCGAGGTGCCGCGGTGGCTCGAACGGGCGCTCGACTTCGGGGCCTACAAGGTCGCGGGAATCGCGGACCTGCAGATGACCGGGGGAAGCACGAGCACGCGCGCGACCGGACAGTTCGGGATGCGCGTCGCGGGAGCGACGGCGAAGGTCATGCTCCTGGAAGCCGCGGCGAGGCGCTTCGACGTGACGACCGAAGAGCTCACGGCGCGCGATTCGCGGATCACTCATGGGCCTTCCGGTCGCAGCGCGACGTATGGCGAGCTCGCGACCGAGGCCGCCGCGCTCGATGTACCTCGACATCCGCCGCTCAAGTCCCGAGCGGAGTACCGCCTCGTCGGAACGCCCACGCAGAGGAGGGACATTCCGGACAAGGTGACCGGGAATGCCCAATTCGGCATCGACGTTGCGCTCCCCGACATGTGGTATGCCGCGATCGTCGCCGCGCCGATTCCAGGCGGCGTTCTACGCGGCGTGGATCCAGCTCCGGCCATGGCGGTGGCCGGAGTACGCGAGGTCGTCCAGTTGGAAAATGCGGTGGCGGTTGTCGCGGACGGCTATTGGCAGGCGACCCAAGGGCTCCGCGCGCTCACCCCGGACTTCTCGGACGGCGGGGTCGGAGCGGTGGACAGCGAGCGAATTTACGCCAATCACGCGGCGGCGCTGGATGCGGAAGGTACGGACGAGACTGTGCCCGGAGCCACGCGCACGGTTTCCGCGGAGTACCGCGTCCCCTATCTCGCGCACGCCACGATGGAGCCGATGTGCGCGACAGCGCGTTTCGAGGAAGGCCGCCTCGAAGTGTGGGCTGGGACGCAGGATCCCCTGAATGCGCGCCGGGCGGCGGCGGCCGCCGCGGGGATCGATGCGGACGACGTCCTCATGCACAACCTGCACCTCGGGGGTGGCTTCGGGCGCCGGCTCCCCGGAACCTTCGACTACGTCGAGCAGGCGGTGAAGATCGCCCAGGCGGTCTCTCCTCGCGCGGTGAAGTTGATCTGGAGTCGCGAGGAAGACATGCAGCACGGGTACTATCGTCCGACCGTGCTTTCGCGGATGCGGGGAGAGTTGGACGCGAACGGCCGTCCGCTCCGGTGGAGCCATCTCTTCACCGGGTCGCGGCTCATGGACAGTTCGGCGGCGACACCAGCCTATGCGATCGAGAATCTGGACATCCGGGCCGTGGATCCGCCGAGGCACCTCCGGACCGGCTCCTGGCGCTCGGTGGCCTCGTCGCAGCACGGCTTCTTCATGGAGTCCTTCGTGGACGAGCTTGCGAGCGCCGCGGGAGAAGATCCCTTCGAGTATCGCCGATCCCTCCTCAACGATGAGCCACGCCATCGGGCCGTTCTGGAGCGAGCCGCGGAGATGGCGGGGTGGGGGAGTGCTCCACCGGAGGGACGCGCACGGGGGATCGCCATCGTACAGTCGTTCGGCACGGTCGTGGCGGAAGTCGGAGAGGTCGGGTTGGACGCGAATGGCGCCATCCGCGTGTACCGCGTGGACGCCGCGGTGGATTGCGGACTCGTCGTGAATCCGGATCAGGCCGTGGCCCAGATCGAGGGTGGAATCATCTTCGGCCTCTCCGCGGCCCTCTTCCACGAGATCACTGTGCGGGGCGGGGCTGTCGAGCAACGCAGCTTCCCCGACTACGAGATGATCCGGCTCGCCAACGCCCCGCAGGTAAACGTCGCCTTCCTGGATTCGGACGCCCCGATGGGCGGGCTCGGGGAACCCGGTGTGCCGCCGATCGCACCGGCCGTCGCGAATGCGGTTTTCGCGCTCACGGGACAGAGGCTCCGCACCCTTCCCCTCCGGCTTTCGTAACGTCGCCTTCCACGGGGCACGAGGGAGCGATTTCCATGCCGAAGAAACCTTCGAAGGCGAAAAAACACGAGGAGGCTTGGCAAGTGAAGAGGCGCGCCGCGGGGCCCGGACGGGGTGGTCCGTGGTCCGATGTCCGGATGAGCCGGGAGGATGGGAGAAGGGGCGATGGTGACCGAACGCGGAGCGGAGCTCCGAGGAGAGGAGAGGTCAGGCGTCCCGAGGTCAGGCGTGCCAGTGATCCCGCGGGGACTGGTCGAAGTCGAGCTCGGGGATGAGCTCGGGATCGAACGGGTCGAACGCGGGCGTCCGATCGAAGGAGAGCTCGGCCTGCGGGGGAGCCGCGCGGGGGCGTGAGAAGCGGGGCCTGGAGGGGAAGCTCCGGTCGTCCGCGCGGTGAAGAAGGTCCATGTGAAGGAATCGCCGGAGCTCCGACCGTCACCGGACAAAGGTATACAACGTTACCAGACACGCCGTACCTGAGTCGTTGAGGCACTGATCGGTCCGTCCCATCGGCAGCTGCCGCCACAGTATCAGATCGTATTCGCGGCCAGCCAAGAGCGGCTCAGGCCCGTTGGAATTGGGGGATGCCGCGGGCCGAATGCCGTACGTGACCGGCGGGAAGATGAGGTTCGCCTGCTCGGGTGAGCCCCATGTCTGTTCGTCCGTCCATATGAACCAACGATCGCTGCTGTCCTGAGCGGAATCCGGCGGTTCCACGCCCAGCATCATGACGCCGCACTGAGGTTCCCAGTTGAAGATCACCGATGACCCCGTGGTGACGGTGGGCAAGAGGGAGGCGGTCTGTGCCTCGCATCGTTCAACCGCCGGATCCGTCGACTGATCGCTGCAGGCTGAGAAGGCGACAGCGGCCAAGAAGACCGTCATGCGCATTGTCGTCGAAGTCATCATCGGTCATCTCCTATGGGTTTGCCGGCACGTCAGGGCACTCGAGCGAGAAGCGGAGGACGAATCGCGAATGCTACCACTCGCTGAACTTAGCAGGACGCTGAAAAAACAGTCGTCGATGGACTGACGGAGCTCTTGAGCGGATCGAGATGCGCGCGAACGACGCGACCAGGCCCTGGATGGCCTCCGATCGGGGCCTCTCGGAGCCCCGCGAACAGGGCTTTCGGCCTCTGCACAACTCCTCAGGCGGCCCGGGCGCACAACTCGAGCCGGACCATCCGGAGGAGGTTGTACGCCGCGTTCACGATGAGGGCCTGT